>JANOEW010000286.1:0-10535 GCA_031413475.1 Amaricoccus sp. | reverse complement strand
GTTCGCGCCGCCGGAACCGTCCCGCAGGGTGGGCATGATCTGGCGCAAGACCAGCCCGCTGGTCAATCAGTTGCACCAGATCGCGGACGTGGTCCGCACGGCTTCGGTTGCGGCGTTGCGGCCCGTCTGAAGGCGCGCTGCGGCGACCGACCGCACCATCGGTGACCGCCCGACGGTGCGTGCCTAGATGGTCAGTTGCTGGCCCAGCTCGATCACGCGGTTCGTGGGCAGGCGGTAGAAATCCGTCGCCGCCGAGGCGGATTTGGTCATCCCCACATAAAGCCGCTCCTGCCACTGGGGCAGCCCTTCGTTGGGCGAGGTACGGAATGACCGGCGGTTCAGGAAGAACGAGGTCGCCATGATGTCGAACTTCACCCCGGCCTTCTTGGCGTGCGCCAGCGCCTTGGGCACGTTCGGCTGCTCCATGTAGCCGAAGGTGAGGACCACACGCTTGAAGGCGGGGCCCAGCACTTCGACTTTCGCGCGATCATCATCCGCCACCCGCGGCGTGTTCGCGACGTTGACCGTGACGATCAGGTTGCGCTCGTGCAGCACATGGTTGTGCTTGAGGTTGTGCAGGAGCGCGGCTGGCGCGGCGTCGGGCACGGCCGTCAGGAACACCGCCGTACCGGGGGCGTGCGCGGGGTGGGATTTCTCCAGCATGCCCATCAGCGAAGTCAGCGACATGCTGGAGGCAAGCGCCTTTTCCTGGACGATGCGGGTGCCGCGCACCCAGGTCCACATCAGGACGCCGATGACGGCGGCCATGATTAGCGGCACGAAACCGCCGTCCATCACCTTGGCGAGGTTGGCCCCGAGGAAGATCAGCTCGATCAGGATCAGGGGCGCGATCACCGCGACGACGAGCGCAAGCGGCCAGCGCCAGGCCCGGTGAAACACCACGAACGCGAGCAGCGAGGTGATCACCATCTCGCCGGTCACCGCGATGCCGTAGGCGCTGGCAAGGTCGGTCGAGTTTCCGAAGGCGAGGACCAGCATCAGCACGGCGGCGAGCAGCAGCCAGTTCACCCCCGGCATGTAGATCTGGCCGGACTGCGACTCGGACGTGTGCCGGATCTCGAGGCGCGGCAGCAGCCCGAGCTGCACCGCCTGGCGGGTCAGCGAGAAGGCGCCGGTGATCACCGCCTGGCTCGCGATCACCGTGGCCGCGGTGGCGAGCAGCACGAGCGGCAGCAGGAACCAGCCCGGGGCCAGCAGGAAGAACGGGTTCTCGACCGTCTCGGGCCGCGCGAGCACCAGCGCGCCTTGGCCGAGGTAGTTTAGCGCGAGCGCCGGGAAGACGAGGCCGGTCCAGGCGACGCGGATCGGGCCGCGGCCGAAATGGCCCATGTCGGCGTAGAGCGCCTCGGCCCCGGTCACCGCGAGGAACACCGCGCCCATCACCGGCAGCGCTCCGAGCCGGTGCTCGACCAGGAAGCCGACCGCGGCGGCCGGATTGAAGGCCCGGAAGATCGAGAGGTTGTCGCCGATGTGCAGGACGCCGAGGCCGGCCATGACGAGGAACCACACGAGGGTGATCGGGCCGAACCAGCGCGACACGCGCTCGGTGCCGGTGCTCTGCACCCAGAACAGCCCGACGAGGATCGCGATGGTCAGCGGCAGGACGTAGGCCTCGAAGGCCGGCGTGACCAGCGTGAGACCCTCGACGGCCGAGAGGACCGAGATCGCCGGCGTGATGACGGCATCGCCGTAGAAGAGCGCGGCCCCGAGCACGCCGAGCAGGAACAGGAGCGGGGTGCGCTGTCCCACCGCCTGCTGGGCGAGGGCGAGCAGCGACAGCGTGCCGCCTTCGCCGCGGTTGTCCGCCTGCAGGATCAGCACGACGTACTTTAGCGTGACGATCAGCGTCAGCGTCCACAGGAGCAGCGAGACGATGCCGACGACCTCGCGTTCGGCGAGCCCGTCGCCGGCGGCGGCGTGCAGCGCCTCGCGCAGCGCGTAGAGCGGGCTGGTGCCGATGTCGCCGTAGACGACCCCGATCGAGCCGAGCGTGAGCTTCCAGAAGGTCGAACCCGAGTTCGCGGGTTCGTCCGCGTCGACCGCCTGCGCCTGCATGGAACGCTCGCCTGGTTGTTTCGCAGGTGCAGCGTAGTGTCGACTATCCGAAGGCTCAAGCCGGATCGACCTAGCTCAGATCGTCCGGTCGATCAACTGGCCGGGCAGGAAGCCGTCGCCGGCGGCGAAGGCGCGGGCGGCGGCGCGGGCGCGCGTCGGGTCGCGGACCGGAACCCCGTCGCCGAGCAGCGTGTCGAGGCTGGTGGCGAGCCGGCGGGGCCGGGGGCCGGACGCGGGCCGATGCCCGGGCGCGAGGGCGACCGACAGCGTGACGCGCACGGGCCGCGGCAGGACGCCGGACCGGGCGGCGAGCCCGACATCGGGCGACAGGGCGTATCGGGTCGACGCGATCATTGGCGGGTTCCGCAAAAGCCCCTAAACTTTTGCGAACATGCCCCGGATCGCGGCGTCGCGCACCGGGACAGTTGACAAAGGGTTAAGGCCGGACGCCGCAGGCGGCGATCAGGCGACCTCGGCGGCGAATGCGTCTCGAAGCCAGGCGCGGAAGAGGAGCGCCGCCGGGGACGGCGGGCGGGCACGGCGTGGCAGCAGCGCGTAGTGCGCCTGGTCGTGGGCGAGCGACAGACCCGTCGCCGCGGCCACCCGACCAGTGGCGGCGTGACCGAGGGCGAGATCGCGCTCGATCATCGCGCAGCCGGCGCCGGCGGCGACCATTTCGAGCGCGACCACCGAGCTGTCCACCGCCGGGCCGCCGGCGACGGTCGCGTCGGGCCAGCCCTGACCGCGGGCGAACTGGGTCCAGAGATTCTCGCAGCCCATGACGTGGATCGCGCCGCGACCGAGGGCCGCGCGCAGGTCGCTCGCCGGGTCGGGTCCGAACACGGTTCCGGGCGGCGCCACCGGGATCGAGACCGGGGCCGACAGCCGCAGCGCGTCGGGTCCGTCGCGCCCGCCGTCGCCGTAGCGGATATCGACGTCGAGGTCCTCGTCCTCGGCGGGGTCGCTCCAGACCGCGGTGAGCAACCGCAGCGCGACGCCGGGGTTGGCGCGCAGGAACTCCGGCAAGCGCGGCGCCAGCCGGATCGCGGCGAAGCTGAAGATGCAGCGCACGGTGAGCCGCCGCCGCGCCGCCGCGCCGAACAGCCCGGCGGTGGCGACGGCGAGTTCGTCGATCGCCTTGCGCACCGCCGGCAGCCAGGCGCTGCCCATCGCGGTGAGCGCGAGGCCGCGCGGCAGCCGCTCGAACAGCGCGAAACCGAGGTGGCTTTCGAGCCCGCGCACGTGCTGTCCGACCGCGGCCGGGGTGACGTTGAGTTCACGCGCGGCCGCGGCGAAGCTCAGATGCCGCGCGGCGGCCTCGAAGCTGCGGATCCAGGCGAGGGGCGGCAGGGCGCTGCTCATCAGCGATGGGGTAATCGGAATTGGCCCTTAGGGCAAGTTAGCATTGCTTGTATTAGGCCTTTCGGGATGGGAACATAGCGCTGTAACGGTTTCATTGGACGTTCGGGTGGAGGATTTCGACTACATCGTGGTTGGCGCTGGATCGGCGGGCTGCGTGCTTGCCGATCGGCTCAGCGCGAGCGGGCGGTCGCGGGTGCTGGTGCTGGAGGCGGGGGGCAGCGATCGGCGGTTTTGGGTCCGCACGCCGATCGGCTACGCCAAGACCTTCCACGACCCTTCCGTCAACTGGCGCTTCACCGCCGCGCCCGACCCTGGGCTGGACGGCCGCGCGATCTACGTGCCGCGCGGCAAGGTGCTGGGCGGGTCGAGCTCGATCAACGCCATGGTCTACTGCCGAGGCCTGCCCCAGGATTTCGACGACTGGCGCGACGCGGGCAACCCCGGCTGGGGCTGGACGGATCTGGCCCCAGTGTTCGACCGGGTCGAGCGCCGCGTCGCCGCCGACGGGCGCGTGACGGGCGGAGGTCCGCTCGAGGTCGCCACGCGCGAGGCGGAGTATCATCCGATCCGGCGGCACTTCTACGCGGCGGCGCACGAGCTTGGCCTGCCGATCACCGCGGACATGAACGGCGCGTATCCCGAAGGGGTCGGGCCCTACGCGCTGACGACGCGGGCCGGCTGGCGCTGCTCGGCGGCGGACGCGTTCCTGCGGCCGGCGCTCGGGCGGCGCAACCTGACGGTGCTGACCAAGACGCTGGCGCTGCGGGTGGTGTTCGAGGGCCGCCGCGCGGTCGGCGTCGAGGTGCGGGCGGGTGGGTCGACGCGGGTGCTGCGGGCCCGGCGTGAGGTGCTGCTCGCCGCGGGCGCGGTCGGATCGCCGCAGCTGATGCAGCTGTCGGGGGTCGGACCGGGGGCGTTGCTGCAGGCGATGGGGATCGTCGTGGTGCATGCGAACGACGCCGTGGGCGGCGGGTTGCAGGACCATCTGGCGGTCAACTACGCCTACCGCGCCACCGAGGAGACGATGAACCGCGCGCTCGGGACCTGGACCGGGCGACTGCGCGCCGGCGCCGAGTTCCTGCTGGCCCGCAGGGGACCGCTCAGCCTCAGCGTCAACCAGATGGGCGGCATGGTCCGCAGCCGTCCGGAGGCGGCGCAGCCCGACGTGCAGCTCTATTTCAACCCGCTGAGCTATTCGGCCGGCTTTGCGGGCGACCGGCCGATCACCCGCCCCGACCCGTTCCCGGGCTTCATCCTGAGCTTCAACCCGTGCCGGCCGACCAGCACGGGGCGGATCGACATCGCCGCGCCCGACCCGGCGGCGCCGCCGCGGATCGCGCCGAATTATCTTGCGACCAACGGCGACGTGGCGGGCGTGCTGGGTGGGGCGCGGCTGGTCGCGCGGCTGCGGGAGACCGCGGCGATGCGCGAGCTGATCGCCGCGGGCGCGGGCTTCGACCCGGCGCAGGCGGACGCCGCGGCGATCCTCGCCGATTTTCGCGCGCGGGCGGGCTCGGTCTTCCACCTCTGCGGGACGTGCCGGATGGCGCCCGAGGACCGCGGCGGGGTGCTGGATGCGCGGTTGCGGACGCACGGGGTCGAGGGGCTGCGGGTGGTCGACGCCTCGGCGTTCCCCAACATCACCTCGGCCAACACCAACGCCCCGACGATCATGCTGGCGCTGCGCGCCGCGGACCTGATCGCGGCGGATGTGGCCTGAGCCGGTCGCAGGGCGATCCGGCCGCCGACGAGCACCGCGGCGCGGGCCGGGGTCCGCGAAGCGCCGGCGGCGACGTGGGCGCGGCGTCGATGCATCGCTTGCGCGCCCGGCGCGGCGGCGTTACCTGCGCGCACCTGCTCAAGGGAGCCGCCGATGCCGTCCCGCCCCTCCGCCGGCCCCGCGCCATCGCTCATTGAAATCGAGCGTCTGGCCCGGGCGGCCTTTACCCGGATGCCGGCGGAAGTGCGCGCGGTCTGCGCCGGACTGGCGATCCGGGTCGAGGACTTCGCCTCGGACGAGATGCTCGACGACCTCGGGATCGAGGACGCGTTCGAGCTGACCGGGCTCTACGACGGCGTCGCGCTGACGGAGCGTTCGATCCTCGACCAGCCGACCCGGCCCGACATCGTCTGGCTGTTCCGCCGTCCGATCCTCGACGAGTGGATCGAGCGCGGCGACGTCGACCTCGGCCGGCTGGTCGCGCATGTGCTGGTGCACGAGATCGCCCATCACCTCGGCTGGTCCGACGCCGACATCCGCCGGGTCGACGACTGGGCGCAATGAGCCGGCCTCGCCGTTCGCCCGGAGCCCCTCCGCCGTCCCTGATTCGACTCTAAGCGTTGGCGTATTCACGCTGAATATTCAGCAAGCCTTTGAAATTACTCGCACACTGAATCGATAGAGCCTCGATCCGCCCGGGGAGCCGCACCATGAACTCCCGGAGGTCCCGCACCGCATCGACATCCGCCGGGGCCGAAATCTGCACACTGGTCAGCATCGGCCTTCCGCTCCTGCCTGCAGCGTCAATCCACTCCCTGGAACCCGCGGGGGGCTTTGTGACCCGGCGCTGATCCGCGGCGTGCTGACGCTCGACTGCGGCGAGATCTCAGGCCCGTGGCCTCGAGGGAACTCGAGACCGCTTCGGGGCGTTCTCGGAGCGTGGAGCGTATCGCTCCAACCGAAAGCGGAGTGGATCAATGACGATACGAGCATCGCTGGCCGGGGCCGCAGCTTTGGGGCTGGCTTTGGCGGCATCGGCGCAGGCGCAGCCGGCGTCGATCTCCGACATCCAGGTGGAGGCCGACCTGACCGCGGTGGCGAATTCCACTGCCGCGCAATACTGGGGAACGCTCGACGCCGACCTGTCCACCGCGCTGGCCTCGGAGCTCGTCGACATGATTTCGCCGGACGGGCTGGTGCTGATCGTGGACCTCGACGAGATCTCGCTCGCGAGCCTGCTGGAGGCGCAGGCCGGTGCAGACGATGCGCGGATGACCGGCGACGTCGGCCTCTATGATCCGCGGACCGAAGAGGTCGAGCGCCAGTTCACCATCAGCGCGAGCACGAACGAGGCGGCGACGTTCCTGCCGCCCGGCGCTGACGTGATCACGATCTCGCCGAGCAGCGGGGAATTCTACGCCGCCGTCGTGCAGGCCTTCGCACGGGGCATTTCCCAGACGCTGCGAACGGGCGACTGACCGGACGGCCGGTGCGCGTCTTCGACGGAACCTCCGAAGCCGGAGCGCGTTTTCAGTCCGATGGCCGTCGCGATCGAGCGGCAGCTCGCGCTCAGGCGCCAGATTCAAGGGGACGGCAATGGGTTTTACTGACCGGGGCCGCCGGAGGTGGCGGGGTCGGCGGGATGATCGGCGGCGGCTTGAAGGAGCTGTCCGAACGGTTTCGACAGAACGGTCAGGGCGAGGCCGTGGACTCCTGGGTGAGCGCGGGACCGAACAGGACGTTGCCGGAGAACGAGCTCGAGCGGGCCATGGGCGCCGATGTCGTCGACGACCTTGTCGAGCACACCGGGTTGACCCGTGAGGAACTGCTTGCGCGTCTGTCCCGTGAACTGCCGAGCGCCGTCGACAAATATACGCCGGACGGGCGTATTCCGCCCGACGACGACCCGCGCCAAGGCTGACATTCGCGACAGCGGCGGGACCATTTGCGCCGAGGCGCCACTGGCTGCGCCGGCCCAGCCGGATCGACCGGGGTCGATCGGGTCGACGTGATGTGTGCACGGATCGATCGAGAGCGCCAAGGCGGACGGGAAGCGGCGGAAGCGAAGCGGCCTTAGCCGGGCGAGTTGACTCCGGCCGCCCCGCAGGCCACATGCCCGCCCATGCTGTCCCTGAAGAACATCACCTTCTCGATGGAGGGCAAAAAGCTCTTCGACGACGCCACCACGCTGATCCCGGCGGGGCACAAGGTGGGATTCGTCGGGCGCAACGGCGCCGGCAAGACCACCTTGTTCCGGTTGATCCGGGGTGAGCTCGCCCTCGACGGCGGCGAGATCGAGGTGCCGCGGCGGGCGCGGATCGGCGGGGTGGCGCAGGAGGCGCCGGCGACGCGCGACAGCCTGATCGACACCGTGCTGATGGCCGACGAGGAGCGCACGGCGCTGCTGGCCGAGGCCGAGACGGCGCACGATGCGCACCGGATCGCGGACATCCAGCACCGGTTGCTCGACATCGACGCGCATTCGGCGGAAGCGCGGGCGGCGGCGATCCTGCACGGGCTGGGGTTCGACGCCGAGGCGCAGCGCCGGGCCTGCGCGGATTTCTCCGGCGGATGGCGGATGCGGGTGGCGCTGGCCGGCGTGCTGTTTGCGCGGCCCGACGTGCTGCTGCTCGACGAGCCGACCAACTATCTCGATCTGGAAGGCGCCATCTGGCTCGAGACGTTTCTGGCCAAGTATCCTCATACGGTGCTGGTGGTCAGCCATGACCGGGATCTGCTGAACCGCTCGGTGGGGGCGATCCTGCATCTCGATCGGCAGAAGCTGACGCTCTACCAGGGCGGCTACGACACGTTCGACACCACCCGGCGGGCGCGGCTGGAGCAGCTGGTGTCGGAGAAGAAGAAGCAGGACGCGGCGCGGGCGCACATGCAGTCGTTCGTCGATCGCTTCAAGGCCAAGGCCTCGAAGGCGCGCCAGGCGCAGAGCCGGATCAAGGCGCTGGAGCGGATGAAGCCGGTGGCGGCGATCGTCGAGAGCGGGGTGACCGGATTCAACTTTCCCTCGCCCGAGGAATTGTCGCCGCCGATCATCCGGCTCGAGGACGTGGCGGTCGGCTACAACGGCAAGCCGGTGCTGAAGGGGCTGGATCTGCGGATCGACCAGGACGACCGGATCGCGCTCTTGGGCCAGAACGGCCAGGGCAAGTCGACCCTGTCGAAGCTGCTCGCGGACCGGCTGCCGGCGATGGCCGGGCGCAAGATCGCGTCCTCGAAGCTGCGGGTGGGGTATTTCGCCCAGCATCAGGTGGACGAGCTCTACGTGGACGAGACGCCGATCCAGCACATCCAGCGGCTGCGGCCGGAGGAGGCGCCGGGCAAGATCCGGGCGCGGCTGGCGGCGGGCGGGATCGGCGCGGAGATCGCGGGCTCCGAGGTGGCGCGGCTGTCGGGCGGGCAGAAGGCGCGGCTCAGCATGCTGATCGCCACGATCGACGCGCCGCACATGATCATCCTCGACGAGCCGACCAACCACCTCGACATCGAGAGCCGCGAGGCGCTGGTCGAGGCGCTGACCGCCTACGAGGGCGCGGTGATCCTGGTCAGCCACGACCCGCACCTGGTCGAGCTGGTCGCGGACCGGTTGTGGCTGGTCAAGGACGGCGCGGTGCGGCCCTACGAGGACGACATGGAGGCGTATCGGCGGATGCTGCTGTCCGAGCGCGGCGGCGCGTCGCCACGGGCGCGCGAGACGAAGCCGGAGGCGCGGGCGCCGAAGCCCCTGCCCCGGGCGCAGACCGCGCCGCTGCGGGCGGAGATCGCGAAATGTGAGACGCGCGTGACCAAGCTCGAGGAGATGCGCGACAACATCGACGCCCGGTTGGCCAACCCGATGCTCTACGCGCGCGGCGACACCGAGGAGATCGAGAAGTGGCGGCGCAAGCGGGCGGAGGTGATTGACGGCCTCGCCCGCGCCGAAGCGCTGTGGGTGGCGGCGCAGGAGAAGCTCGAGGCGGCCGAAGGCGCCGCCGCATGACGCCGGGCCAGGCGGCGCTGACGTTTCTGGCGCTGCTGGTGATCGTCGATCCGGTGGCGCTCGCGCCGGTGTTCGGCGCGCTGACCCGGGGAATGGCGCCGGCGGCGGCGCGGCGCACGGCGCTGGTCGCGGTGCTGGCGGGGTTCGCGCTGCTCGGGATCGCCGGGATCGCGGGCCATGCAGCGCTGCAGGCGCTGGGCGCGGAGACGGCGCTGGCGCATCTGATCGTCGCGGCGGCGCTGATCGTGCTGGGCGCGGCGATGCTCGCGGGCCGCGGCGGGATGGGTGGGTTGATCGGCACGGCGCGGCGCGACCCGGCGCTGGTGCCGCTCGCGACGCCGCTGATCGCCGGGCCGGGCGCGTTGGGCGCGATGGTGATGTTTGCCGGCAAGTATGCCGGGGAAACCGGCCCGCTCGCCATGCTCTACGGGCTGCTCGCCACGGTCGGCGCGGCGACCTATGCGGCGTTTCGCGCGTCGGGGCCGATCACCCGCCGGCTCGGCGAGCGCGGCGTGCGGCTGATCACCCGCGCTTTGGGGTTGGTGCTGATCGGCGTGGCGGCGCGGTTCCTGATCGAGGCGCTGCGCGACTACGGGCTGATCGGCGCGACGGGGGCCGGGTCGTGACGCTCGGCGCCGCCGTCGCCACGCGGCTGCGCGGCGCGTCGCTCGGCGCGCTGATGGCGCGGGTCGGGCTGCATGCGTTCGGATTCGGGGGCTGACGTGGGGCTGCCGGACAATCCCGACGACGTGGCGCGGCTGTTCTATCTGCTGTTCCTGCTGATGGGGCTGCTGGGGTTCTTCGCCGTGGGCGGGCGGCGGCGGCTGGGCGCGACGCTGCAGCAGCTGCTGATCTGGCTGCTGATCTTCGCCATGGTGCTGATCGCCTACGGGTTTCGCGATACGCTGCGCGGGGCGGTGTTCCCGGCATCGGCGGTGCGGGTGGCCGAGGGCGTGATCGAGCTGCGCCGCGGCCGCGACGGCCACTTTCACGCGACGCTCGAGGTGAACGGCGCGCCGCTGCGCTTCATCGTCGACACCGGGGCCTCGGACATCGTGCTGGCGCGCGCCGACGCCGCGCGGGTCGGGATCGACGTGGAGGGGCTGGTCTTTTCCGGCCGGGCGATAACCGCGAACGGACCGGTGGCCACGGCGCGGGTGCGGCTCGACCGGGTCGTGCTGGGGGGCGTGGCGGCGGAAGGCCTGCCGGCAAGCGTGACCGCGGGGGCGCTGGACAGCTCGTTGCTCGGGATGGCGTATCTGGATCGATTCGCGCGGATCGAAATCGTCGGAGACCGGATGCTGCTGACCTACTGACGGGGGTCACTAAGCAGGCTTGCGGGCGGTCGTCGTGACGTAGCTGTTCTGCCAGGTCCAGAACTGC
>JANOEW010000285.1:0-2694 GCA_031413475.1 Amaricoccus sp. | reverse complement strand
CAGGAAAATTATCCTGAGCTAAAGTCTAACGAGCGCTTCGCTGACTTAAGCCCGCAAGATGCACGGCCGCCATGTTGTTGCCGCCGACCAGAGCGCCGTCCGCGCCGAGGAAGTTCGGGTTGGTGAGCACGAAGGTGATCGCGCCGAAGCCGATGATGAAGGTCAGGAGGTAGAAGTAGCCGATCCAGCCGGTCGCCCACATCACCGACTTGCGCGCTTCCTTGGCGCTCGGGACGGTGAAGAAGCGCATCAGGATGTGCGGCAGTCCGGCGGTGCCGAACATCAGCGCCATGCCGAACGAGATCGCCGAGATCGGATCCTTGATGAAACTGCCGGGCCCCATGATCGCCAAGCCTTTTTGGAGCGCGGCCTCCGGCGTCTCGCCCGTCGTCTCGGCCAGCTTGGTCTTGACGTCGACCGCGCCCTGGAACAGCGCCTCGGGGCTGAAACCATAGCGCCACATCACCATGAAGGCCATGAACGACGCGCCGGCGAGCAGCAGGCAGGCCTTGATGATCTGCACCCAGGTCGTGGCGGTCATGCCGCCGAACAGCACGTAGACCATCATCAGCGCGCCGACGATAACGACGGCCATCCAGTAGTCGAGCCCGAACAGCAGCTTGATCAACTGGCCCGCGCCGACCATTTGCGCGATCAGGTAGAAGGCCACCACGACCAGCGTGCCCGAGGCGGCAAAGATGCGCACCGGCGTCTGCGCGAAGCGGAAGGCCGCAACGTCGGCGAAGGTGAACTTGCCGAGGTTACGCAGGCGTTCGGCCATCAGGAAGGTGATCACCGGCCAGCCGACGAGAAAGCCGATCGAGTAGATCAGCCCGTCATAGCCCGAGATCATCACCGCGGCGGAGATGCCGAGGAACGACGCCGCCGACATGTAGTCGCCGGCGATGGCGAGGCCGTTCTGGAAGCCGGTGATGCCGCCGCCGGCCGTATAGAAGTCCGCCGCGGACTTGGTCCGCGACGCCGCCCATTTGGTGATGAAGAGGGTGCCGACGACGAAGAGACCGAAAATGGCGATCGCCGTCCAGTTGGTGGGCTGCTGCTCCAGCGTCCCCAGCGTATCGGCGGCACCGGCCATCGTGGGCAGCGCCGCGACGGCGCCGATGCCGGCGATCAGCCTGCTCATGTTGAGTGCGGAGATCACTTCAGCGCCTCCCGCTTGACCTTCTCGGACAGGTCGTCGAATTCACTGTTGGCGCGCCGGACGTAATAGGCGGTGACCACGATCGTGAACAGGATCACTCCGAAGCCGATGGGGATGCCCCAGGTCATCACGCCCTCGCCGATCCGCGCCGCGAGGATGTCCTTGCGGAACGCGACCAGCAGGATGAAGCCGTAGTAGACGACCATCATCGCGAGCGTGAGCGTCCAGCCCAGACGTGTCCGTTTCGACTTCAACATCTGATAGTTGGGGTCGGCCTCTATGCGTTCTTCAAGCGTCGATGCCATGATGCGTCCTTCCCTTTTGCCGCCGCGCCTCCGGGCCCGGCTGTCCTGACGTCTGCCTTTAGTCAAACAACGGCACGCCGCCGCGGCGACGCGCACCTACCCCGCGCATCAGCGGGAAGTTCCGCCGGGTCGCGCGGCGCGGATTTCGCCGCGGCCGCGCGTGGCCCGCTTCAGTCCTTGTTCATTCGCTTGGCGACGAGGTCGTCGACCACCGTCGGGTCGGAGAGTGTCGAGGTGTCGCCCAGCGCGCCGAAGTCGTTCTCGGCGATCTTGCGTAGGATGCGGCGCATGATCTTGCCCGAGCGCGTCTTGGGCAAGCCCGGCGCCCACTGAATTACATCGGGAGTGGCGATCGGGCCGATCTCGGTGCGCACCCAGTTGCGCAACTCAACAATCAGCGCGTCGGACGGTTCCACGCCCTGCATCAGCGTGACGTAGCAGTAGATGCCCTGCCCCTTGATCGCATGCGGGTAGCCGACCACGGCCGCTTCCGAGACCTTTTCGTGCGCGACCAGCGCGCTCTCGACCTCGGCCGTGCCCATCCGGTGCCCGGAGACGTTGATCACGTCGTCCACCCGTCCGGTGATCCAGTAGTATCCGTCCGCGTCGCGCCGGCAGCCGTCGCCGGAAAAGTAAAAGCCCTTGTATTGGCTGAAATAGGTCTCGGCGAAACGGGCGTGATCGCCCCAGATCGTGCGCATCTGGCCCGGCCAGCTGTCGGCGATCGCGAGGACGCCCTCGCATTCGACCTCAGTGATCTCGGCGCCGCTGTGCGGGTCGAGCACCACCGGCTGCACCCCGAAAAACGGCAGCGTTGCCGAGCCGGGCTTGGCCGGGACGGCCCCCGGCAGCGGCGTGATCAGCGCGCCGCCGGTCTCGGTCTGCCACCACGTGTCGACGATCGGGCAGCGCCCGCGGCCGACCACCTCGTCGTACCATTTCCAGGCCTCGGGGTTGATCGGCTCGCCCACCGAGCCGAGGATGCGCAGGCTCGACAGGTCGCACTGATCGACCCATTCCCGCCCTTGGCCCATCAACGCGCGGATCGCGGTCGGCGCGGTGTAGAAGATGTTCACGCGGTGCTTGTCGCAGACCTGCCAGAATCGGCTGGCGTCCGGCCAGGTCGGCACGCCCTCGAACATCAGCGTGGTCGCGCCGTTCGCGAGCGGTCCGTAGACGATGTAGCTGTGGCCGGTGACCCAGCCCACGTCCGCGGTGCACCAGAAG
>JANOEW010000284.1:0-18119 GCA_031413475.1 Amaricoccus sp. | reverse complement strand
CCCCGGCGCTCGCGATAAAAGGTGAACAGCCCGGTCGCGACCACGATCGCGCTGCCGATCAGCATCAAGGCGTCCGGCCACTCGTCGAACATGAGGATCCCGAGCAGGATCGCCCACAGGATCAACGTGTAGCGAAACGGCTGGATGAAGCCGATCTCGCCGGTTCGCATCGTCATCACCCCGAAGACGTAGCCGACCAGCAGGCAGGCCCCCGATGCCGCGAGCGCCAGCAGATGCCCGGCCCCGAAGTCGCGCCAGTCGGTCGCGGCCGCGGCGACGCCCGCGGCCCCGGTCATCAGGATCGAGGTGACGAAGACCACGAACGCCGCCGGCGCGTCCGGCGACAGGCTGCGGGTCGACAGGTCGCGCAGCACGATGAAGACGATCGTCGCCAGCGCCCACAGCGAATAGGCGTTGAAGCCCCCCGAGCCCGGCCGCACGATGATCAGCACCCCCAGAAAGCCGATGGCGATCGCCAGATAGCGCCGCCAGCCGACGCGCTCGCCGAGGAACAGCGCGGCGCCGAGGGTGACCGCCAGCGGCACGCTCTGCAGGATCGCGCTCGCATTGGCGATCGGCATGTTGAACAGCGCCGTCAGGAAACAGACGGTGCCGCCGATCTCGGCGAAGACACGCTGCCCGATCAGCCGCTGGTCGCGCCGCCCGGGCCGGAAGCGCAGCGCCCCCTGCGACCAGGCGAGGCCGCCGATCAGCGCGGTGGCGAACAGCCCACGCAGGAACACCGCCTGGAACAGCGGCAGGTCGTCGGCCACGCTCTTGATCAGTGCGTCGTTCAGTGAAAAGCCGGCCATCGAGGCCATCATGAACACGGCTCCGCGGGTGTTGTCGGTCAGCCCGGCCATCCGCGCCATCGGCGGTGTCACTGCGCCGCGCCCTGCAGCCCGCGCATCCGCGCCACGCGCATCACCCAGAAGGTCGAGACGATGCTGGCGAGCGAGCAGACCAGCATCAGCCACAGCAGCGGCCAAGCCCCCGTCATCGGGCCGAGCAACGCCCCCGCCAGCACCGACAGCGCCGCGCCGCCGCCGATCATCAGCGCGCCGCCGAGGCCCGAGGCCGAACCGGCCAGATGCGGCCGCACCGAGACGATGCCGGCGTTGGCCGAAGGCAGCAGCATGCCGTTGCCGAGGCCGACGAACAGGATCGAGCCGAAGAAGGAAAAGGGCGTCTGCAGCCCCGCCGCGAACAGAGCCAGCGCCAGAACCATGCCGGCGGAGGTGACCACACCGCCCATCAGCATCATCGGGTTCAGCCCCACCTGCGCCGCGAAGCGGCCGGACAGGAAATTGCCGAGCATGTAGCCGAGCGCGATGAAGCCGAAATAGAAGCCGAGCGCCGACGGGCTCATCCCCAGGATTTCCGAGGCGACGAACGGCCCGCCGCCGAGAAAGGCGAAGAACGCCCCCGAGCCGAAGGCCGCGGTCAGCGAATAGCCCCAGAACCGCTGCGAGCGGAACAGCTCGGGATAGGCGCGGAACTGCGCGGTGAAGCTCGCCGAGGGGGCGGCGTTGGTCTCGCCCTGGTCGGCCCAGATCAGCGCCGTCACCACGACCCCCGCGACGAAGGTGACGGCGAACACCGACCGCCAGCCCAGGCTCTCGTCGAGAAAGCCGCCGATCATCGGCCCGATCATCGGCGCCAGCGACATGCCCATGGTGACGTAGCCAATCAGGCTCGCCGCCTCGTTCGGCCCGACCATGTCGCGCACGATCGCCCGGCTGAGGGCGAACGACGAGGCGACGGTGGCCTGCGCCATGCGGAACGCGAGGAAGATCTCGATCGTCGGCGCGAACAGGCAGCCGAGCGTCGCGACCAGGAAGATCGCAAAGCAGCCGAGCATCACCGGCCGCCGGCCGTAGCGGTCCGACAGCGGCCCGATCGCCAGCTGCAGCACCGCCGTCAGCCCGAGATAGGCCGAGACCGTCAGCGACACCACCGCGTAGTCCGCCGCAAAGTAGTCCGCCAGGCTCGGCAGCGACGGCAGCACCATGTTCATGTTCAGCGCCGACAGTCCGGTCATCAGCACCAGCGTGGCGACATGGGGCGGGGTGCGCCGGTCGAGCCAGACCGCGGCGCGCGGCGCGGCCTGGTCCTGCGTCTCGATCGCCATCGCCGATCCCCCCGCGCGGGGCCTGCGCCCGCTCGCCCACGACATAGCCGCGCCGGCCGGCAATGGCCACAACCGGCGCGCGACCCGACTCGGTTCCGGCGCGGCCACGAAAAAACCCGGCCGCTGGGCCGGGTCTCGAAGGCGTCCGGTCCGGCGCGACACGCGCCGGGCGGCCCGGTCAGCGGATCAGGGTCAGCGCGCTGGCCGAGGTGCGGCCGTCGCGCCCCGATTCGAGCTCGAAGCTGACCTTGGCGCCGTCGGCGATCTCGCGCAGGCCCGCGCGTTCCAGCGCGGAGATGTGCAGGAAAATGTCCTTGCCGCCCGCGTCAGGTTGAATGAAGCCGAAGCCCTTGGTGGCGTTGAACCATTTGACAGTGCCAGTGGCCATGCGTCGTCGTCTCCGGTTACGCCGGCCGCGACATGCGGCGGCTGCGGTACAGTCAAACCAGCAACGAAAGTCTGACCGGCCAGAAGACGAGCAGAAAGTTCAAGCGGTACGGCTCTACCGTCGGCTTTGATACGCGAAAACCGGGGCTTGCGCAAGACGATCAGCGCTCGGACCCCGCAACCGCGGGGTCGCGCAGTCCCAGCACGTCGACCATGTCGTAGAGCCCCGGCTCCCGGTCCTGACCCCACAGCGCCGCGCGCACCGCACCGCGCGCGAACAGCATCCGGTCGGTCGCGACATGGCGCAGCACCACGCGCTCGCCGGGGCCCGCGAAGATCACCTCGTGCTCGCCGACGACGTCGCCGCCGCGCAGCGACGCGAACCCGATCGCACCCGGTTCGCGCGGCCCGGTCTCGCCGTCGCGCCCGCGCGCGGCGACGTCGGCGAGCCGCACCCGCCGCCCCGCCGCCGCGGCTTCGCCGAGCATAAGCGCGGTGCCGGAGGGCGCGTCCACCTTGGCGCGGTGGTGCATCTCCAGGATTTCGACGTCGAAGCCGGCCCCCAGCGCCTCGGCCACCCGCCGCACCAGCACCGTCAGCAGGTTCACCCCCAGGCTCATGTTGCCCGCGCGAACGATCACCGCGTGCCGCGCCGCTGCGGCCAGCCGCTCGATCTGCTCGCGCCCCAACCCGGTGGTGCCGACCACATGCGTCAGCCGCGCCTGCGCCGCCAGCTCCGCATGCGCCATCGTCGCCGCCGGCGTGGTGAAATCGAGCGCTGCCTGCGACACCGCGAACGCCTCGATCGGGTCGTCGGTCACGGTCACGCCGAGCTCCGGCCCCCCCAGCGCCGTGCCGAGGTCGCGGCCGATCCATGCGTGTCCCGGCCGCTCGGTCGCGCCCGAAATCCGCGCGTCCGACGTCGCGCGCACCGCCTCGACCAGCATGCGGCCCATCCGCCCCGAGGCGCCCAGCACCGCCATTCCGACCGTTTCCGTCATCCTGCGCCCCTCCCGCCGGCGGTGTCGGTCTAGCGCCCGCGCCCTTGACTTCCAAGGGCCGCGGGTGGACATCAACCGAATGTCCAAATCCAGACCCGTCCCGGTCGGCGGCGCGCCCAGCCAGCGCCAGCTTCGCGTCGGTGAGGTGATCCGCCGCGCGCTCTCCGACATTCTGGCGCGCGGCGACGTGCACGACCCCGATCTCACGCGGGTTTCGATCACCGTGTCGGAAGTCCGCGCCGCCTCCGATCTGCGCCAGGCCACAGCCTACGTCATGCCGCTGGGCGGCGTGAACACCGAGGGCGTGGTCAAGGCGCTCAACCGCAACCGCGCCGAACTGCGCCGGCTCGTCACCGGTCAGATCGACCTGCGCTTCTCGCCCGAGCTCAGCTTTCAGGCCGACGCCAGCTTCGACCGCATGGACCGCACCCGCGCGCTGCTGCGCTCGCCCGCCGTCAGCCGCGACCTCGCCGAAGACTAGGAACGGTCCGGCCCCACGTCCAGACGAACCGCAATTCCCTCGAGTCCTGGCATCGGCGAGGGGTAGCGCTTCAGGACCAACGGGTCGTGGCCGGGTATGATGTGCTGATGCGAACTTGCAAGACGCTCCAGCTTTTCGTAGCCTTCGAGCATATCCCCAAGGTTGTAGAGGATCGGAAACGGCCGCTTCTGCTCCATATTGGCGTAGAAATGCGAGGCGTCCGACGCGAGCACCACCCAGCCGCGCCGGGTCCACACCCGGACCGCCTGAAGCCCCGAGGTGTGGCCGCCGATCCGATGCAGGCTCAAGCCGGGGGCAAGCTCGTTGACGCCGTCATGGAACTGAAGCCATCCGGTGAACAGTCGCCGCACCATGGCGGACACGTCGTCGGCTTCGAACGTCTGGGCCAGCACGCCATGGCACATGCACCGTCCGGTCGCATATGCCATCTCGGCGTCCTGAAGGTGATAGGTCGCCTCCGGGAACAGGTGATGGTTGCCGCAATGGTCATAGTGCATGTGCGTGATGATCACGTCCCGGACCCGCGCGAGATCCAGGCCAAGCATCGCCAGGCCCTCGCTCGGGCAGCGCAGCACCGCACGGCCGCGCCGATTCGCGACGGTGGCGTCAAATCCGGTGTCGACGATGTAGTTCCTTTCGGAACCAACAATCGCCCATACGAAGTAGTCGAGTGGCATGGAGATATCGTGCGGATCGCCACCAAGGAAGTTGTCCGCAGCCTTGCGTTCGTGAACGCCGTACTTCACCGCATAGACTTCGAATGGCGTGAGGGTGGTCATCGTTGACTCTCCGCGTCAAAAGACCTCAGTCTTCATTGAAATGCGGTGAACACTCGCAATTTTCCGTTTTAACAATAACACAAACTGATTCTAATGTTACGGGTTTCCGAGTTTCGGTCCGTCGTGAACGCCGATGGATCAAGGCGGCCGGCAAAAAAGCCTCGATGATCAGCGTCTCCAATTTGTGTAAACCCAAAGCCGAAAGCCGCGCTTAGAACATGGCCCTGACGCGCCATGCGCGGTTCGCGCGAACGAGGAGAAGCGCCATGTCACGGGACAAGCGCGGCCGGCAGGTGCACGGCTGGCTGATCCTCGACAAGCCCGCCGGCCCGACCTCCGCCGCGATGGTCGCGAAGGCGAAATGGGCGCTCCAGGCGCAAAAGGCCGGCCACGCCGGCACGCTCGACCCCGCCGCCACCGGCCTGCTGGCCGTCGCGTTCGGCGAGGCGACCAAGACGGTTCCGTTCGTCGCCGACGCAACCAAGGCATACCGCTTCACCATCCGCTGGGGCGCGGCCACCTCCACCGACGACGCCGAAGGCACGGTGCTCGAGACCCGCGTCGCCCGCCCGGAGCCCGACGCGATCCGCGCTGCCGTTGCCGCCTTCACCGGCGACATCCTGCAGATCCCGCCACAGGTCTCGGCGGTCAAGGTGGCGGGCGCGCGCGCCTACGACCTCGCCCGCGCCGGCCTCGCCCCCGAACTCGCGCCCCGCCCGCTGCACGTGGCGCGGCTCGAGTTGCTCGCCACGCCCGATCGCGACACCGCGATCCTCGAAATGGTCTGCGGCAAGGGCGGATACGTCCGCGCCATCGCGCGCGACCTCGGGGCAGCACTCGGCTGCCTCGGGCACGTCGTCGACCTGCGTCGCCTCTGGTCCGGGCCGTTCGACCTCGCCGTCGCGCTCGACCTCCCGACGCTCGAGCGCCTCGCCCGCACCCCCGAGCTCGACACGCGCCTGCGCCCGGTCACCGCCGGTCTCACCGGCCTGCCCGAACTCGCCTGCCCGCCCGAAGCCGCCCGCGCGCTCGCCCACGGCAATCCCGCCCCCCTCGTCGCCCCCGGCCTCGCCGAAGGCGTCACCGCCTGGGCGAGCGCCGACGGCCGCCCCGTCGCGGTCGGCGCATGGCGCGGCGGCACGCTCCATCCCGAGCGCGTGTTCGTCTTCGACCAGGACGCCTAAGCCGTGACCCGGACCGCACGACCCGGCGCACGCCCCCTACGGATTTCATTCAGGTTTGAAACCCTATCGGGCAGTCTAAGGGGCCCCGCCAACAGGCGGGAGAAAAAGCAGCCGGCCAACAGGCCGGTCCGTGTTCTCCCCTTCCGTCCGGCGAAACGCCGTTGCGCCGAACCTGCAACCGGAGTAGACAACGCCCGGTTCGGAGTGTAGCGCAGCCTGGTAGCGCACCTGCTTCGGGAGCAGGGGGTCGGAGGTTCGAATCCTCTCACTCCGACCAGCGGTCCCGCTCCGGCTGACCGCAGCCCGCCGCGCCGGCTCAGCGCCGTCCGGGAAACGACCCGAGACCGGCGCGCCCATGGCCATCCACGTCCGCCATCCCGCCCTGATAACGGCGGCCCAGCCGGGCGCCTGGACCTTCTCCGGCCTGTTCTTCCTCGAATCCGTCGCCCGCGCCGTACTCGTCACCGTGCTGCCGCTGACCGTCTACGCCGTGTTCCGCGACAAGGAGACCGTCAGCCTCGTCTACACCGCCGTCTCGCTCGCCGCGCTCAGCGTCAGCTTCGCGATCCCCACGCTGGTGCGAGTGCTGTCGCGGCGCTGGACCTACACGCTCGGGGCCTGCTTGATTGGTCTCTGCGCGCTGCTCGTCGCGCTCGGGGCGGGCTGGGCGCTGCCGCTGGCGCTGCTCGCCCGCACCACCGGCGCGGCGATGCTCAACATCACTCTCAGCCTCTACATCCTCGACAACATCGGCCGCAAGGATCTGACCCGTTCCGAGCCGCTGCGCCTCGGCACCGCCACTTTGGCCTGGAGCGCCGGACCGCTCGTCGGCGTCTGGCTGATGCAGGCCTACGGCGCCTGGGCGCCGGCGCTGATGAGCCTCGCGGCGGTCGCGGCGCTGCTCGCGGCCTTCTGGGCGCTGCGCCTCGCCGAGGGCGGTCCGATCCGTCCCGGCCCGGCGCAGCCGCCGCGGCCGGCGGCGCATCCCGGGCGGGCGATCCGCCGCTTCGCCGCGCAGCCGCGGCTCCGCCTCGCCTGGGTGATCGCCTTCGCCCGCTCGGCGTTCTGGGTGACGTTCTTCATCTACATCCCGATCCTGATGGTCGAGGGCGGCCTCGGCCCGACCGCGGCCGGGATCGCGGTGGCCGCCGGCAACCTCATGCTCTTCAACAACCTGTTCATGCGCGGCGTCGCGGCGCGGCACTCGCTGCGCCTGACCATCGCGGCCGCCCTCCTCGCCGCCGGTGCGCTGACGATGGTCACGGCGCTGTCGAGCCTCGCGAGCCCCACCGCCGCCGCCGTCGCCATGGTCGCGGCGGCCTTCTTCGTCGCCATGCTCGACGGGCTCGGGCCGATTCCCTTCCTGCGCGCGGTGCGCGCCCACGAACGTGCGGCGATGACCACCGTCTACCGGACCTATCTCGACGCCTCCGAACTGATCCCGCCGCTCGCCTATTTCTTCCTGTTCATGGCGTTCGGCTTCGCCGGCGCCTTCGCCGCGCTCGCCGCCCTTCTCGCCGGGGTGGGCCTGCTGACGCTGCGCCACCTGCCGCGCGGCATGTGAGCCGAGACGCCGCCCGGCGCGCGTGCTACGAAATTGGCCGGCAGGACGGAGCGGCGGAATGCGGCACTGCGGCGAACGGACGGCGGCGCTCGGGGGCGCGTCGGGCGGGCTCGCCGCGACCGCCTTGACGCAGCCCGCGTCGTGACGGATCGCCCCGCAGCCCCGACGCCGCTCTATCTCGAGGATCTGCACGAGAGGCAGCGGTTCGTCAGCGGGACCTGCACGGTCACCGCCGACGAGATCAAGGCGTTCGCCGCTCAATTCGACCCGCAGCCGTTTCACCTTGACGAGCGCGCGGCCGCGGCCAGCTTCTTCGGCGGCCTCGCCGCCAGCGGCTGGCGCACCGCGGCGCTGACCATGCGCCTGTTGATCGACGGCGGCCTGCCGCTCGCCGGCGGCGTGATCCGCGCTGGCGGTCAGCTCGGCTGGCCGCGCCCGACCCGCCCCGGCGACGTGCTGCGGGTGGAGTGCCTGATCGAGAAGATCACGCCCTCGCGCTCGAAGCCCGACCGCGGCATGCTGACCGTGCGGATGGAAACGAAGAACCAGGACGACGAGATCGCGCAGCTGTTCATCGTGAACGTCATCGCCTTCCGCCGATCACTAAAGAAAAACGGATCAGACTGATTCAGTCTGGTCCGTTTTTCTCTATTTCATAGAATTTGGGCATTTTCAGACCGCGAAACCGGAACCACTTTGGCTGAAAATGCCCTAGCCCCCGTAGCGGCCCCATAGCGGCCCGTTTACATCCCGGCCCGAACGCGGCAGAAGCGGCCTCCGTCACTGGAGTGAGGTCGGATGGGCTACCGCATCGCCGTCGTCGGCGCCACGGGCAACGTGGGCCGGGAAATGCTGAACATCCTCGCCGAGCGGGAGTTTCCCGTCGACGCGATCGTCGCGCTGGCCTCGCGCCGGTCGCTCGGCTCCGAATGTTCGTTCGGCGACCGGACGCTCAAGACCCTCGACCTCGACACGTTCGACTTCGCCGGCTGGGACATCGCCTTCTTCGCCATCGGCTCCGAAGCCAGCAAACAATACGCCCCGAAGGCGGCCAGGGCCGGCTGCGTGGTGATCGACAATTCCTCGCTCTACCGCTACGACCACGATGTCCCGCTGATCGTGCCGGAGGTGAATCCCGACGCGATCCTGGGCTACGCCAAGCGCAACATCATCGCCAACCCGAACTGCTCGACCGCGCAGATGGTGGTGGCCTTGAAGCCGCTGCACGACCGCGCCCGGATCAAGCGGGTGGTGGTCGCCACCTACCAGTCGGTCTCCGGCGCCGGCAAGGAGGCGATGGACGAACTCTGGCTGCAGACCAAGGGCATCTTCGTGCCCGGCCGGGAGGTCGCGCCGTCGGTCTTCCCCAAGCAGATCGCCTTCAACGTCATTCCCCAGATCGACGTCTTCCTCGAGGACGGGCAGACCAAGGAGGAATGGAAGATGACCGCCGAGACCAAGAAGATTCTCGACAAGGCGATCAAGGTCACCGCCACCTGCGTGCGCGTGCCGGTGTTCGTCGGCCATTCCGAGGCGATCAACGTCGAGTTCGAGGATCATCTCGACGAGGCCGAGGCACGCGAGATCCTGCGCGAGGCCCCGGGCGTGCTCGTCGTCGACAAGCGCGAGGCCGGCGGCTACACCACGCCGGTCGAATGCGTCGGCGATTTCGCCACCTACGTCAGCCGCATCCGTCAGGATCCGACCATCGACAACGGCATCAACCTGTGGGTGGTCAGCGACAACCTGCGCAAGGGGGCGGCGCTGAACGCGGTGCAGATCGCCGAGCTGCTCGGGCGTCGTGTCCTGAAAAAGGGCTGACCGGCGCTGCGTCCGGCTCCGGGTCCGCGCCGCGGCCGCCCGGGCTCAGGCTTCGGCGACCGGCGCCGCCACCGCCCGGCGGTACAGGTGCCAGGTCGCGTGCCCGAGCACCGGCAGCACCACGATCAGCCCAAGAAACACCGGCAGCGACCCCAGCGCCAGCGCCACCGCGACGATCAGCCCCCAGACCAGGATCGGCCCGGGGTTCAGCGTCGCGACCCGGATCGACGTCACCACCGCCACCGGCAGGCCGACCGGTCGGTCAAGCAGCAGCGGGAACGACACCACGCTGATCGCCAGCACCAGCGCTGCGAACAGGAATCCGACCGCCACGCCCACGACGATCATCGCCCAGCCCGCCGGCGTGGTCAGAACCTCGCGCGCGAACGCCCCCAGCGACGCCGGCGCCTCGGGCCCCAGCGTCGCCGCGTGGATGCCGTTCGCCGCCAGCAGCCAGACCACGAAGATCAGCGCCAGCATCAGCCCCAGCACGAAGATCGCCCCGAAAGACGGCGATCCGGTCACCGCGAAGGCGTCGCCCCAGCTGGTCGGCTCGCCGCGCTCGCGCCGCCGGCTCATCTCGTAGAGCCCGACCGCCGCCACCGGCCCGATCAGCGCGAAGCCCGACATCACCGGAAAGATCAGCGGCACCAGGTCGCCACGGAACGCGAGGTACGCGAGCGTGATCCCGATGATCGGGTAGAGCAGGCACAGGAAGGCGACGTCCGAGCGCACGGCCGCAAAATCCTCGAACCCCCTGCGCAGCGCGACACGCAGATCCTCGATCCCGATCCGCCGCACCTCCGGCGGCGCCGCGGCTTCGCTGCCGAGCGCCCCCCCGACCGATCCCAGGTGCTGGCTGGCGCCGCGCATCGCGTCCACGCTCCAGGACAGCGGATTTCCGATCGTCTTGGCCATGTTCACCTCCCGCACGAGCCTGCGCCGAACTGGACGCACCAGCCCGACCTCCATACTCAGGATAGACCCTGCGCGCAAGAAAACGGCGGCGAAAACACAGCCTGCCGAAACATTCTGTCAGCGCCGTGAGGATCACGCCGGCTGATCGCAAACGGCCCGGCGATGCCACGCCGTATGCACGCCGGGGGACCCCGCCCCCCTCGCCCCTTTGAATCCGTCCCGCGTCCTGGGATCCTTCAGTCACCGAAGTGCGATCGGCGGTGCTGGTCCCCAGTCGGTCCCCAGCCGCCCCACCGTCAGCCATCGGGCACAGTCTTCCGGGAGACGCGCGCAAGCGGCGTCGTAGAGCGCGAGGTCGTCGTCATGAAAAACGCCGCGCCAGCGGCCGTTGGCGCCCTTGTGGATGAAGCCGGCGCCGCCGTCGCGGAAAGCCGCCGCCATCCGGCCGAGCAGCCCGGCCCCCTCCCGCTGCATGGCGTCGAAGCCTGCCGCCTCGACCATCCGGGTCCAGAGCGCCGCCGGCGTCTCGATCCCGAGAAAGCCCGCGACGCGCCGCATCTCGCCGTCGAGGTCGGCCTTGAGGTCGGCGTAGTGGACCATCAGCACGTTCTCCTCGTCTCGCGCCGCCCACCAGTTGCGCTCGGAGTCGAACCAGGACGGCAGCGGCAGGCCGTCGGTCGCGTCGGGTCCGGCGCCTTGCGTCATCCAGCGGTGGAAGTATTCGGCCGGATCCTCCGGAGTGCGCGGAAACGGCCGCGCGAGCGTCTCGTCGCCCAGCCCGAAGCCGTCGAGGCGCTCGAGCATCGCGTTGCTCAACAGCAAGCTGTGGTTGTGGAACGACAAGGCTGCGTCCCGGCCGTCGCGCGCAACATGGATGTAGCGCACCGCGTCATGGATCGGCAGCGCGTCGTAGGGTTGGTGCGCCTTGAGGAAACGCCGATGGGTCTGCGCCGCAAGCGCCGCGACGACGTCCTCGATCGGCCGTAACCGCGCGTCGATCCAGATCGAGAGGTCCATCACCGGCTGCGGATCGGCGCTCTGGAACACAAGCATGCCCACGATGCGCTGCATCCAGGTCGTGCCGGACTTGGAATAGGTCGCGATTACGATGTCGTCGGGCCGCGCGACGTAGTGCGCCCAGCGGCGGCTGTCGAAGGGCCAGGTGCGGCAGTCGCGCGTCGGCGGGCGGACAAGCATGGCGCAAGCCTCCGGGCGAACCCTCGGCCGCGGTCTGCGCCGCGCCTTTTCGCCCGGCGCAGCCTAGCACGCCGTCGCGCGGCGCCGTCCCGAAATCGGCGCGTCGCGGCCCGGACCCGCCGGGCGCGCTGCGCCTCACATCCGCGACGCGACGTTCTCCCAGTTGACCAGCTTATCGAGGAAGTTGGTCAGGTAAGCGGGGCGCTTGTTGCGGAAGTCGATGTAGTAGGAATGCTCCCAGACGTCGCAGCCGAGCAGCGCGGTCTGGCCAAAACAGAGCGGGTTCACGCCGTTCTCGGTCTTGGTGATCTTCAGCGCGCCGTCCTTGTCCTTCACGAGCCAAGCCCAGCCCGAGCCGAACTGGCCGGCGCCGGCGGCGGAGAACTCCTCCTTGAACTTCTCCACCGAGCCGAAGGCGTCCTTCAGCGCGCTCTCGACCGCGCCCGGCATCTTGCCGCCGCCCGGCCCCATCATCTCCCAGAACTGGCTGTGGTTCCAATGCTGGCTTGCGTTGTTGAAGATGCCGTTCTGCGCCACCGCGCCGGCCTGATACGTGCCCGTCACGATCTCCTCGACCGACTTCGTCTCCCACTCGGTGCCGGCGATCGCCTTGTTGCCGTTGTCGACATAGGCCTTGTGGTGGATGTCGTGGTGGAACTCGAGCGTCTCCTTGGACATGCCGTTCGCGGCCAGCGCGTCGTGGGCGTAGGGAAGATCGGGAAGAGTGAAAGCCATGGCGTCCTCGCTGTTTTCCGCCCTGCCAACCCCCGGGCGCAGGCGACGGTTCCCCATATACTCCCGCGGGCCGGCAGGGAACCCCCGCGCCGAGGCGCGCCGCGTCCGCAGCGCGCCGGAGATCAGAACGGCATAAGCCCCGCCGCGATGCGCCGTCCCTCGGCCAGCAGCACGTTGTAGGTCCGGCAGGCCGGCGGCGTCGCCATGATCTCCACGCCGATCCCGGCCGCCTCCAGCGCCGCGCGCACGCCCGGATCGAGCGCGCGGATCTCCGCGCCCATGCCGAGGAGCAGCACGTCGATCCTCGCCGCCTCCGTCACGAACGGCGCGATATCCGGCAGCCCGGCCCAGTCCGCGGCCCCGGAGGGCAGCAGCGCCAGCGGCCCGCGGCGCACCGCGCCCGCCAGCCGGAAGAAGCCCGGGCCGTAGCCCTCCACCGGCGGCGCGCCGTCGAAATGGACCTCGGTGATGCGCACCGATCTCAGGCCCCGGTCTTGCCCAGCCGCCCGTCCGTCGCTGCGGCGTCGGCCCTGGACCAGTCGCGCTTGACCCCGAGCCAGAGCACGGTGGCGGTCGCGACGTAGATCGAGGAATAGGTGCCGCACACGACGCCCCAGATCACCGCGAACGCGAAGCCCGACACCACGTCGCCGCCGAAGAAGTAGATCGCGACCAGCGCCAGCAGCGTGGTAAACACCGTGATCATCGTGCGCGACAGCGTCTCGTTCATCGACAGGTTCATCACGTCGCGCAGCGGCATCTTCTTGTACTTCCGCAGGTTCTCGCGCACGCGGTCGAACACCACCACCGTATCGTTGATCGAGAAGCCGATAACCGACAGGATCGCCGCCACGATCGTCAGGTTGAACTCGATCTGCAACAGGCTCAGGACGCCGATGGTCACGATGGCGTCGTGGATCAGCGAGATCACCGCGCCCAGCGCGAACTGCCATTCGAACCGCAGCCAGACATAGACCATGATCGCGGCGAAAGAGAGCGCAACGGCGAGAAAGCCGCTGCGCACCAATTCGCCCGAGACCTTGGCCCCGACGCTGTCCACCTGGAGAAACTCGATGCCGGGAAAGGCCTCCGTCAGCGCCGTGCGCACTCCGGAGATGGCGTCCGCCTGGCCGGCCCCGGAGGTGTCGAGCCGCATCAGCACCAGGTGGCGATCCGAGCCGGTGGTGTCGGACACCTCGGTCACCTGGACCTCGCCCAGGTCGAGGCCGCTCAAAATGTCGCGGAATTCACCGACCTCCTCGACCTGCGGCGTCGCCGCCATGATCAGCGTGCCGCCGCGGAAATCCACGCCGTAGTTCAGGCCCAACGTCAGATAGAGCGCGATGGAGGCGACGACGCCGGCGATCGAGATCCCGAGCCAGAGGTTCATCCAGCGGAAGAAGTCGATGTTCAAACGGTCCGGCAGCAGTCGAAAGCCCATGGCGGATGCCTCCTCAGACCGAGATCGTCTTGGGACGGCGCCGGTCGAACCACGCCGCGATGATCATGCGGGACACGTAGACCGCGGTGAAGAACGAGATCAGGATGCCGAGCGCCAGCGTCACCGCGAAACCGCGCACCGGACCCGAGCCCATCAGATACAGCACCACCGCCACGATCAGCGTCGTGAGGTTGGCGTCGAGAATCGAGGAGAACGCCTTGTCGAAGCCGCCCTGGATGGCGCGGGCCGGGCCCTTGGCGGTCTTCAGCTCCTCGCGGATGCGCTCGTAGATCAGCACGTTGGCGTCCACCGCGACGCCGATAGTCAGCACGATCCCGGCGATGCCGGGCATCGTCAGCGTCGCCCCGATAGCCGTCATCAGCGCGATGATGAAGACGAGGTTGATGGTCAGCGCGATGTTCGCGACCATGCCGAACCAGCCGTAGGTCAGGATCATGTAGCCGCACACCAGGACCATGGCGACGATCCCCGACAGCCGCCCGGCCTCGATGGAATCCTGGCCCAGCTCCGGACCGATCGTCCGCTGCTCCAGCACGGTGATCTCGGCGGGCAGCGCGCCGGCGCGCAGCAGGATCGCCAGCCGGGTCGATTCCTCAGGCGTGAAGTTGCCTGTGATGATCCCCGTCCCGCCGGGAATATGGCTCTGGATCACCGGCGCCGAGATCACCTCGCCGTCGAGCACGATCGCGAACGGCGAGCCGACGTTTTCCGCCGTATAACTGCCGAACGCCGCACCGCCCTGCGGGTTGAATCGGAAGTTGACCGCCGGTTGGCCGTTCTGGTCGAACGACGGCTGGCTGTCGACCAGCTGCTCGCCGGTCACGACCGGGCGCCGCTCCAACACGTAGAACGTTCCCGGCTCGTCGATGCTCGGATGGACCACCTCGTCGAGCCCAGGCCGGACCTCCGGGTCCGAGGTCCGGCTCACCACCGGGTGAAAGCTCAGCCGCGCGGTCTGGCCGATGATCGCCAGCAGCTCCTCCGCCGAGCCGATGCCCGGCACCTGGATCAGGATCCGGTCGGCGCCCTGGCGCTGGATCGTCGGCTCGCGGGTGCCGGTCTCGTCCACGCGGCGGCGGATGATCTCCAGGCTCTGCTGCATCGTGCGATCGTTCATCGCCACGATCTCGGGCCCCGACAGCGTGACGACCAGCGTATCCGCGCCGTCCGCCCGCGCCAGGAAATCACGGCTCGGCGCGCCGGTGATCGAGAACACCGGCTGGGACACCTCCTCGACCGCCGCCAGCGCCGCCGCCATGCCGGCCGGGTCGCCGATGCGGATCCGCAGCTCCGTCGGCGCCCCGTCGACCCGGCGCACCGTGCCGACCTCGGCGCGCAGGTCGCGCAGCCGGTCGCGCACCTCCGGCCACAGCCCCTCCAGACGGTCCGCCTGCGCGTCCGCCAGCCGCACCTCGACCAGCACATGCGCGCCGCCGCGCAGGTCGAGCCCGAGGTTGACCAGCCCCGACGGCAGGAACCCGGGCCACGACGCCGCCGCCGCCGCCAGCTCCGGCGTCTCCGGCGCGCCGCGCGCCATCGCCTCGCGGGCGTCGTTGGCGCGTTCGACGCGGGAATAGAACGCGTTGGGCAGCGCGATCACGAGCCCGACCAGGCAGATCGCGATCACCGCGAGGCGTTTCCAGAGCGGAAAGGTCAGCATAGAGGGTCGTATCCCCTGGAGCCCGCCCCCGGCGGAGGCAGCGCCGTCACGCCTCGGCGGGCTCGGTCTTCGACATCACCTGGGCGATGGTGTTCTTGACCACCCGGACCTTGACGTTCGGGGCGAGCTCGACCTCCACCTCGGCGTCGGCGACCTTGACCACCTTGCCGATCATGCCGCCCGAGGTCACCACCTGGTCGCCGCGCCGCAGCGCCTCGACCATGCTCTTGTGCTCCTTCAGCTTCTTCTGCTGCGGCCGGATCATCAGGAAATACATGATCACGAAGATCAACAGGATCGGCACGAAGCCGAGCAGCCCTCCCGCCGCCCCGCCCCCGACCGCGGCCTGCGCATAGGCTGGCGTCACGAACATTCCCGTCATCCCCCTCGCGTCTCCGGAGCGGCCGCGCCGGCTCCGGCCTAAAAACTCGCGCGGAACCTAACGGCCGGTCCGGACATTTGCAAGGCGGGCCCGGAAGGCCACTCGGACGGCCGCGCGACGGTCACGAGGCCGCTGCCGACCCCGTCAGGCGCGCAGGTTCCCGCCGCCATCGCAACGCGGTCGCAACCGCCCTTGTCCTCCGCCCGGCGCACGTGCTTCGCTCGCGGCCGAGCAGCCAGAGAGAGACCAATGCCCGACTTCAGATCGCCCGCCGCAGCCCTGATCCTCGCCGCCCTCGCCGCCTGCACGCCCGCCGAGGAGGTCGCCACCGAGACGGCCGCGGCCGAGGACGCCTGCGGCGCCGCAGGCCTACAGACGCTGGTCGGAACCTCGGTTGGCGCCCTCGACGCCGCGACGCTGCCCGAGCCGCGCCGCATCATCTTCCCCGGCCAGGCGGTGACGCTGGACTTATTGGTCGAGCGGCTGAACGTCGAGATCGGACCCGACGACCTGATCGCCCGCGTCTACTGCGGCTGATCCGCCCGCGCCGGCGCCAGCGCCCCGGCGCGGCCGCGAATCAGGAACGGCGCCGCCCCCAGCGGCGCCAGCAGCGCCAGCGCCGCTGGCAGACCGACCAGGCTCGCCGTCACCCCGATGAACGGCGGCCCGATCAGAAAGGCGGTGAATGCGGTCAGCGCCAGCGTCGCCACGTTCTTCTCGGGCGGCTGGCCGGGCAGCGGCGCCACCATCGACATGGTCAGCGGATAGATGTTGCCGCAGCCGATCCCGACCAGCGCCGCGAACGGCGCCGCCAGCCAGATCACCGGCGACAGCGCGAAACCGGCGATCGAGACCGCCATCAGCGCGCCCGACGCCAGGATCACCCGCCGCGCCCCCAGCAGTTCGGCCAGCCAGTCCCCGACAAGGCGCGTCACCGCCATGGCCAGCGCGAACACCGAGAACACCGCCGCCGTGGCGAAGGGGCTCGCCCCCACGTGATCGCGCAGCAGCAGCGCCGACCACTCCATCATCGCCCCTTCGATCAGCAGCGCCCCGATCGGGATCAGGCACAAGAGCAGCAGCGCCGTCGACGGCAGCGCCAGCCCGCGGGACGGCTCGGCCACAGCCGGCTCGTCGGCGATCAGCATCCGGCCGAACACGATCGTCAGCGCCGCGAACACCGGCTGCACGATCAGCTGCTGCGTCAGGAACGGGACTTCGGCCTGCGCGAACGCCCCGCCGATCAGCGCCCCCGCGACCGTGCCGAAGCTCCAGAACGCGTGGCAGCGCGTCATGATCCGCTTTCCCAGCACGCGCTCCATCTGGCTCGCCTTGGCGTTCATCGCCACCTCGATCGCCGCGATCGCCAGTCCGCACAGAAACAGCGTCAGCCCCAGCGCCACCGCGTTCGGCGCCAGCCCCGGCCCGATGAAGCTGAGAAGGAACGCCGCCCCGCCCCAGATCGTCGTCGCCTTCAGCCCGATCCGCCGGGTGATCCGGCTGACCGTCAGGAACCCGAGCATGGTGCCCGCCGGCAACCCGAACAGACAGAACGCCAGCGTCAGCAGGTCGAGATCGAGCGCCGCCTTGACGTCCGGAATGCGCGGAAACCACACCGCGAGGCCGAGCGCGTTCAGCGCGAACACCAGCTGCAGGGCGGTTAGGCGGAAGCGTTCGGCGGACATGGTGAGACCCGGACGTCTGGACGCCGTCGGGGGTAGCGCGGATGCCCGGCCGGGTCCAGTGCCGGGTCCGGCGCCACAGCCGCTCGGCGGAGACTCGACTCTGATGAGCTACGGTGAGAACATAAAATGAACATTTAGCCGAGTCGCCCGCCATGCCCGCCCGCCGCGTCCTGTCGCTCTGGTTCCCCCGGCTCGCCGCCGAGCGGGCGATCCGCGCCGAGCCGCAGCTCGCCGACGCGCCGCTCGCCGTCGTGGCCGACGCCGCGGGCCTGCTGATCCTCGCCAGCCTCTCCGCCCCGGCCGAGGCGGCCGGCCTGCGCTGCGGCATGGCGCTCGGCGACGCCCGCGCCATCCGCCCCGACCTGATCACCCGTCCCGAGGATCCGCTGCGCGCCGGCCCCTTCCTCGACGCGCTGCGCCGCTGGGCCGGGCGCTTCAGCCCTTGGGTCGCCGCCGCGCCGCCCGACTCGCTCGCGCTCGACGTCACCGGCTGCGCTCATCTCTTCGGCGGCGAGGACGGGCTCGCCGCCGAGCTCGAGACGGCCGCGGCCGACCTCGGCCTCAGCCTGCGGCTCGGCATCGCCGACACCCTCGGCGCCGCCTGGGCGCTGGCGCGCTTCGCCGGCGCCGACCCGCGGCGACGCCACGCCGGCGACGCCATCGACCAGGAGGCCCGCGCCACCCGTTCGCGCGCCCAGAAGCGCCGCTGGG
>JANOEW010000283.1:0-4284 GCA_031413475.1 Amaricoccus sp. | reverse complement strand
GCCGAGGACCCGCGCATCCGGGCGCTCGGCTGGAGCGAGAACCGCGGGCCGGCGGCGGCGCGCAACGCCGGCATCCGCGCGGCGCGGGGGCGGGTGGTGGCCTTCCTCGACGCCGACGACCTGTGGCGCCCCGAGAAGCTGGCACGCCAACTCGGCTACATGGAGGCGACGGGGGCGTCTTTCACCTTTGCCGCGATGCGCCGGATCGCCGCCGACGGCCGGCCGCTCGGGGTGGTGCAGGTGCCTGAGCGGGTGGACTACGCCGGCCTCCTCAGGGGCAACGTCATTCCCTGCCAGACCGCGGCCTTCGACCGGCTGCACTACGGTCCCGTCGAGATGCCCAACCTGCGGCGGCGGCAGGATTACGGGTTGTGGCTGACGCTGCTCGCCCGCGGCGGCGAGGCGCATGGCCTGCCGGAGGTGCTGGCCGACTACCGGGTGCGGCCGGGTTCGCTCTCGGCCAACAAGCTCGTCGCCGCCCAGGCCACCTGGCGGGTCTACCGCGAGGTCGCCGGGCTCGGTCGCGGGCGTGCGGCCTGGTTCGTCGCCCAGAACCTCGCCCGCGGCACCCTGAAGCGGCTAGGGGCAAGGGAGGAAGCGGCGGGCTGACGCCGCGGGGGGCGCAACGGTGGCCGTCGCAGCGATACGGCGCCGGACTCATGGCGCAAAAAGCGCGTCAGCTGCGTTCGGGCGCGCCGCCGGCGAGCAGGCGTGCGAGTTCGGCGAGCTCGATCGTCCAGAGCCGAAGGCGGACGCACACCGCGGTCAGCCGCCAGCGCCAGGGCTGGGGGCTCGTCAGGTAGGCGAGGGAGTCCCGGACCGGCGGGCAGAGGCTGCGGATCGTCCAGGCGACGCGGCGGGGCAGGGGGCCGGCGGCGATCTGGCCCCCCTTGATCCGGCGCGCCTTGGCGATGGTCTCGGCCCGGCCGGACCGGGCGGGATGGCCGACCACGGCGTCCTCGATCAGCCGGACGGGGTAGCCAAGTCTGGCGGCGGCGCGGCAGAACACCGCGTCACCCCCCGAGAAGCGCCCCGGTTCGAAGCCGCCGACGGCGGCGAAGACCTCGGCCGCCACGGCGAGGTTGGCGGTGGCGGCATAGCCAAGGGCGACGTAGCGCGCCTGGGGGATGCCGCGCACAAGGTCGTAGATCGCGAAGGCGTCCGGGTCGGGGGGCGCTATCATGCGCACCGGGCCGGCGAGGAGCCTCGTCCGCCCCGGTGCCCCCCCGTCGTCGATCTCGGCGGCGTAGGCGGCGAGCCAGCCGGGCTTGGGGAGGCAGTCGGCGTCGGTGAAGACGAGCCAGGTACCGCGTGCCGCCGCCGCGCCGGCGTTACGCGCGGCGTAGGAGCCGGGGGCGGGGCCGTCGACGAGACGGAAGTTCGGGGGGCGGAGGGCCGGGAGCGAGACGAGGGGTGGCGGCGGGACGTCGGGCTCGTTGTTCACGAGCAGGATCTCGAAGCGCTCCGCCGGCAGGTCTTGGGCGGCGAGCCGGTCGAGCAACCGGCGGGCCTGAGGCCACTGCCGCCAGACCGGGACGATCACGGAGAGGACGGGCCCGGTCATGCGCAGCGCCGAGCTGGAGCGCCGCGGCTGCACGGTGCGACAGGCGCGGCGGTCGGCTTGGCGGACGAGAGCGATCGGCTGGAGCCCGTAGTCACGCGTCCGCCATGGCGGGGGCAAGGCGTTCGGGGAAGCGGTCATAGCCGCAATTGGCCTCGACATAGGTCCGGCCGACGGCGGCGCGGGCTTCCCAGAAGCCGTGGTCGCGCCAGAGGCGCTCGACCAGCGGCCAGACGCCGGCCGCGGGCGCGTAGAGCGCCGCGGGGCCGAAGGTCGGTTCAAGCTCGGGGGCGAGGATCACGGGGACGCCGGCCGCCATCGCCTCCATCGGCGCGCGGCCGTATTCCTCGAGATAGTCGGGGTCGGGGTGGTGCACGAATACGTCGAGTTCGGCGAGAAAGCCCGCGACCTCGGCCCCGCCAAAGGGGATGGCGCGCCAGTTACGCGGGCGCGCTCCCAGCCGGGCGCGGGCGTTGAAGTCGCCGCCGAGGAAGCGAACCTCGCAGGGGCGATCGGCGCAGTAGGCCGCGCGCAGCGCGCCCGGGTCGCGCGGCCATTTCAGCGGATCGTCGCGGCCGTGCCGGCCGATCACCGGGCGCGGGCGGGCGGCCCCGCGCCAGGCGGCGCGCGGGGCGACGGACTCGAGATCGACGAGCGGGGTCCAGGTCTGCGGCGCGGGCGCAGGGTAGCGCGGATCGGCCGTCATGATCGCGCGGACCCGGGGCGAGATTGGGGCCCAGTCGCCCTCGGAGCCGAGCAGCGCCGCGAGGTTCGCGCGCACCACGGCAGGGTTGTAGGCGGCTTCCCGCCCGCCGCGGTCACGCTCGGCGAGCTGGTTGACCACGACGACTAGGCGGTTGTGGGCGATCTCGGGGAAGCGGTCCATGCGCTCGGCGAGGACGGGGGGATAGCTGACCGCGACGGTCGCGGCGCGCAGTCGCTCGCCGGGAGCGACGATGCGCAGGGCCTGCTTGGCCGCGAGGCGGCGTACGGCCGGATCGAGCGGCGCGGTTACGTCCTGATCGTAGCGGCGGTAGTGTAGGAGCCCGGTTGCGAGCCCGGCTCGGCGGGCGGCGCAGGCCATATGCAGCGCGGATTTCTGCGTGCCGCCCCGGAGGTTGAAGTCGCCGATGAGGAGGAGCTCGAGGCCGGGATCGTCGGCGCGCTGCGACCGGATCGTGAGTGGGGCGGGGAAGAAGGGCGGACCTCCGGCACGGATCGCCGCGGGCAGGGAGCCGGGCGGCAGCCTGTCGTGCCAGAAGGTGGCGGCCTCGCGGTATTCCCGGCGCAGGCCATGGTGGATCGTCAGCACGTGGGTGGCGGCGGTCCGCGTAAGCGAGCCAGGCGCGTGGCGGCCAAAGGAGAGCGGGCAGTCGGGCAGGACCAGCCGGCGGCGGAAGGCCTCGGCGGGCCGGCCCTCCAGCCGTTCCATCCTCCAGATCAGCTCCTTGTCGGCGCCGATGCGGGCGTCGTCCCAGGGACCGGCGCGGTCCAACGCCTCGCGGCGGAACAGGGCGGAGGAATCGTTGAAGCCCATCAGGTCGGGCTGAAGCCGGGCGGCGCCGAGGAAGACGAGGCGGGGGGTCGCCCTGGCCCAGGCGGTGAAGGTCGCGCCAGCGCGGGAGAGGCGCAGATGGCGGAGCTGGAGCGCGATCTTCTCAGGATGCGACCAGTCGTCGGCGTCGTGCACGGTGACGAATTCGCCGCGCGCCTCGGCGAGCGCGCGGTTCCTCGCGGCGTAGCCGCCGCGGTTCTCGTCCTGGCGGATCAGCCGGAAGCGGGAGTCGGCCCTCGCGAAGGCGTGCGCGACCTCGGCCGTGCCGTCGGGCGAGGCGTCGTCCACCACGAGGACCTCGAGCGCGGCGTGGGTCTGCTCGGCGAGGCTTGCGAGCGCGGTGGCGAGCGTCGCCTCGGCGCGGTGCGCGGGCACGATGACGGTGACGAGCGGGCCATCCGCGCGGGGGCCAGGGGCGGTCCCGCGCAGGTTGTCGAGGCCGAGCGGCCGGGCAGGGTCGCGCTTGCCGATCGGCTGGAGGCCGTTGTGGCGGAAGACGGCGTTGATCTCTGCCAGCGCCGCGGCCTCGGCCGACTCGCCGGCCAAGCTTTCGGCCGCGTCGTTGGCCTCCGGACTTCGGCTCGAGGCGAGGAGCAGGGCGCGAGAGGCGTCGAAGCCCCGGACGGGCGCCGCCGCGAGCCGGTCGCGCGCCTCGGCGCCCCGGCCGAGCCGGCAGAGCAGGAGCGCGGCGAGATGAGCGTGGACGCGGTCGCCGCGCAGGGCCGGGTCGTGCGCGGCGGCCAGGTCGAGCGCAGCGAGCGCAGGGGTGAACGCTTCCTGCGCCCCGCGCCAGCGGGCGATCAGCGTCAGCGCCCGGGCCGACTCGGCCGGCGGGGCCGTCGCGGCGTGGGCTGCGAGGTCGCGCAGCGCCGCCTCCGAAAAGCCGCCCCAGAGCCGGTCCTCAAGCGCGGGCAGTGCGGTCGGGTCGGCGTGGCGGAACCGTGCCCGCGCCCAGGCCTCGAGGGAATGAGGGACGGCCTCGCGCAACGCCGGCGGCAGGGCGGTATAGATCCGTCGCAGGTTCACCGCTGGTCCACACTTTTCGGTGCCCTCGCGTTTGCGTGCGGGACTTCGAGAACGACCCTTGGCGCGCCGCCGCGTTGCCGTCAATTGGCGTCCGAGGCCGTGGTGGAATTTGGCTCCGCGTCGGCGGTGTGACCCGGGGTGG
>JANOEW010000282.1:0-5761 GCA_031413475.1 Amaricoccus sp. | reverse complement strand
GACGGCGTACGCGTTGGCATTCGCGTCCGCAAAGTAGACCGCATATCCGGAAGCTCCACTTGCTCCTTTGTATGGGCCCACTGAAATGGCGGTCCGCGACCAGCACCGTGCGCTCCGGCCCGATCCCCTGCGCCGCCACCGCCGACGCCGCTTCCGACGAGCCGTCGAGCCAGGGGATCGGAAACCACTGATAGCCCATCGGGTTGTTGGCGCAGCGCTCCGGCGCGTTCGGCGCCAGGAACCGGGTGTTCGGCAGATGCGGCGCCAACGGCTCGGCCAGCCCGATCAGATCGTTCCCGTCCGCGCCGTAGCCGTGCAGGAAGATCACCAGGCTGTCGGCCTTGCCCGACGCCGCCGCGCGCTCCGGCCCGCTCAATCCCGCCATCACGTCACCCCTTCGCGCTGGTTCGCGACCCGGTAGTAGGCCCACAGCAGCCGTGCCGCAACCGCGCGCCACGGCGACCAGCCGAGGCTCAGCGCCCGCAACGCCGGCTCCTTCGGCCGCTCGGGCAGTTCGAACAGCAACCGCGCCGCCTCCTGCAGCGCCAGGTCCCCCGGCGCGAACACGTCCGCCCGCCCGAGGCTGAACATCGCGTAGATCTCCGCGGTCCAGACCCCGACGCCCTTGATCCGCACCAGCTCCGCCACCACGCCTGCATCCGGCATCGCCCGCAGCGCCACGAAGTCGATCCCGCCCCCGGCGATCGCCCGCCCGTAGGCGATCTTCTGCCGCGACAGCCCGCAGGCGCGGAGCGTTTCGTCGCTCGCCGCCGCCACGCCCTCGGGCAGATGCGCCCCCACCGCCTCCAGCCGCCCCCAGATCGCGGTCGCCGCCGCCACCGACACCTGCTGGCTGACGATCGCGCCGAACAGCGTCGCGAACCCGTCCTCGCGCCGCCGCAGCGGCAACGGCCCGGTCAGCGCCAGCGCCGCCGCGAACCGCGGCTCCGTGGCGGCCAGCCACGCCGCGCCTTCGGCCACGTCGTCCTCGCTCGCGATGATGCGCCCGACCATGCGTCCTCCGGGCCGGGCTCATACCACGGACGGCCGGGCGTGCAAACGCCGCCGGCGCCGGCCTTCAGCGATGGAACCCGACGATCCCGCCCTCGTGCGCCGGGCCCTTGGATCGCGCGCCGCGGCGCCCTAGAAGCGCAGCATGTCCGCGTCCGCCGACCCCGCCGACCCCGACGCTCGCGTGCGGCGCAACGTGCGCGTGCTGGTCGCTGCCCAGGCGATCCTCGGCGCGCAGATGCCGGTGCATTTCATCCTCGGCGGCCTCGCCGGCCAGGTGCTCGCCGAGAACAAGTGCCTCTCCACCCTGCCGATCTCGGTCATCGTCTTCGCCTCGATGCTGTCCGCCCCGCCGATGGCCGCATTGATGCAGCGCCGCGGCCGCACCCTCGGCTTCGTCATCGGCGCCCTCGCCGCCGCCCTCGGCGCCACGCTCTGCGCCGCCGGCCTCTGGTTCGGCTCGTTCTGGCTCTTCACCCTCGGGGCCGTGCCGACCGGCGTCTTCATGTGCACCTACGGCTTCTACCGCTTCGCCGCCACCGACGGGGCCAGCCCGGCCTACCGCCCCCGCGCGATTTCCTGGGTGATGTCCGCGGGCCTCGTCGCCGCGCTGCTCGGCCCGCAGATCGTCAAGCTCACCGAGGCCGCGCTCGCCCCGGTCCCCTTCGCCGGCGCCTATGTCGCGCTGGTGGCGCTGAACCTCGCTGGCATGTTCCTGTTCGGCCTGCTCGACAGTCCGCGACCGCCCGCGCCCGCCGCCGACGCGCCACCGGTCCGCAGCCGCTGGGATCTGATCCGCACGCCGCGCATCGCCGTCGCCATGATCGTCGGCATGGTCGCCTATTCGCTGATGAACCTGGTGATGACCGCGACGCCGCTCGCCATGGTCGGCTGCGGCTTCGCCACCGCCCAGGCCGCCGACGTGGTCGGCGCGCATGTCCTCGCCATGTTCGCGCCCGCGTTCTTCACCGGCGGCCTGATCGATCGGTTCGGGGTCGAGCCCGTGATGGCGGCGGGCCTGGCGATCCTCGCCGCCGCCGGCGGCGTCGGCCTGTCCGGGGTCGGCCTCGGCAACTTCTACGGCGCGCTGATCCTGCTCGGACTGGGATGGAACTTCGCCTTCATCGCCGCCACCGCCATGCTCGCGTCGGCGCACCGGACCGAGGAACAGGGCCGCGTCCAGGGCATGAACGACTTTGCGGTCTTCGGCCTGGTCGGCCTGACCTCGCTCGGCTCCGGCGGGCTGATGAACTGCTCCGGCGGCGACCCGGTCGAAGGCTGGATCGCCGTCAACCTCGCCATGGCGCCCATGCTCGCCCTGGCCGTCGCCGCTCTGATCTGGCTCGGTCTCGGCAGGCGCCGCCTCGGCGACGCGGCGCCCTGACCGCGCGGCCGGCCACGGCGCCGGCTGCGTCGATTCCTCGCGTGGCCGCGGTCGCCACCGACAATCGCCGCGGTTCCCGCGATCAGAGGCCCGCGTCGAGCGCCGCGAGGATCGCGTCTCCCATCGCGGTCGTCGAGATCGCGGTCCCGCCGGCCGGGCCGAGGATGTCCGCCGTCCGCAGGCCGTCCGCCAGCACCCGCTCGACCGCGGCCTCGACCCGCGCCGCCTCGTCGCCGCGGTCGAACGAATAGCGCAGCGCCATCGCGAAGCTGAGGATGCAGGCGATCGGGTTCGCCTTGCCCGTGCCGGCAATGTCCGGGGCCGAGCCGTGCACCGGCTCGTAGAGCGCCTTCGGCCGGGCGTTCGCCAACCGCGCCCCGAGCGAGGCCGAGGGCAGCATCCCGAGCGAGCCGGTCAGCATCGCCGCAATGTCCGACAGGATGTCGCCGAACAGGTTGTCGGTGACGATCACGTCGAACTGCGCCGGCCAGCGCACCAGCTGCATCGCGCCGTTGTCCGCGTACATATGACTGAGCGCGACGTCGGGATAGTCGGCCCCGACCCGGGTCGCGACCTCGCGCCACAGCACGCCCGACTCCATGACGTTCGCCTTCTCCATCGAGCACAGCTTCTTCGACCGCTTCCGCGCCAGCTCGAACGCCGCCCTCACCACCCGCTCGATCTCGCTCTCGGTGTAGCGCTGGGTGTTGATCCCGACCCGCTCGTTTCCCTCCACGAAGATCCCGCGCGGCTCGCCGAAATAGACCCCGCTGGTCAGCTCGCGCACGATCAGGATGTCGAGCCCGGCGATCACTTCGCGCTTCAGCGACGAAAAATCCGCCAGCGCGTCGAAACACTGCGCCGGGCGCAGGTTGGCGTAGAGGTCCATCTCCTTGCGCAGCCGCAGCAGCCCCCGCTCCGGCTTCACGCTGAAATCGAGGCCGTCGTAGGCCGGCCCGCCCACCGCCCCGAGCAGCACCGCATCGGCGGCCTGCGCCTTGGCCATGGTCGCGTCGGTCAGCGGCACGCCGTGGGCGTCCCAGGCGCAGCCGCCGACCAGGTCCTCGTCGACGTCGAAAGCCAGCCCGCGCTTCGCGCCCATCCAGTCGATGACCCGACGGACCTCGGCCATCACCTCGGGGCCGATGCCGTCGCCGGCCAGGATCAGGAGGGTGGGATTGGCCATGGTCCGAAAGCCCCCGCGTCGATGCACGCCGTGGGCTAGCCCCGGCGTCGGGCGGGGTCAAGTCAGGGCAGCGTCAGGTCGACCCAGACCAGCCGGTGCGGCGGACCCGTCGCGAGGGTCGCGGCCAGCGGGTCGCCGGCGGCCGGCCAGACCACGCCGGCCCCGGCGACGGTCAGGTCGACCGTGGGCAGCACGTAGGCGACCCGCAGGTTGCCCGGCCCGGGATCGTCGCGCCAGTCGACGGTGTCGAGCGCCGCAGCACCCCGGTGCCGGACGTTCGCGCCGCCCTGCGCGGCGGCGGCCTCCACCGCCCCGGCGCTGGCCGGCGCCGGGTCCTGCAGCCGCGGGTGGGCGAGCAGGCGCCCCGCCGCTTCGGTCTCGCCCTGGCCGTCGAACGGGTCGAGGTTGAGGTCGCCGATCACCGCCAGCGCCGCGTCCGGCGCGGCGGCGGTCCGGCCCTGATCGTCGACGAAGGCGTGGCCGTCGAGGTAGCGCGCCCATAACCGCACCTCGTCTTGGTTTCGCAGCCGGTTCATCCCCTCCGCCCCGTCGAACAGCGGCGGGGTGGGATGCGTGGTCAGCAGATGCAGCCGCCCGCCGCCAGGCAGCAGCACCGGCACGTCCCAGTGCGCGCGTGACGACAGCGGCAGCACCGCCGCGGCCTCGGGCGCGAGGAACGCGGCGCCGTCCGGCCGCAGCGGCAGGCTCGCGCCCGGCAGGTCGCGCCAGAGCAGGCCGCGGAAGGTCCGCGCGCCCTCTGCGTCGAGCGGTAGGCGCGACAGCACCGCCATGCTGCCGTGACCGGGATACTTGCCCCAGCCGAGCGCGTCGTCCCAGCCCATCAGCAGCCCGTCGCCGTCGAGATCGAAGCCGGAGGGCACGCCGGCGTTGACCGGCGGGGCGAAGCGGTGGGGATAGTCGAGCCCCTCGGGGCCTTCGCGCAGCAGGTCGGCGAAGGCGGCGAGCGCGCGGCCGCGCAGGTCGTGGTCGAATTTCTGGATCACCAGCACGTCCGGCCGCGCGGCCTGGATCACCCGCACCGCCGCCAGCGCCCGCGGCCCGGGCTCGGTGGTCAGTTCGTCGAGCAGCAGGCCGGGGCCGTCGCGGCTGAGATCGACGTTGTAGGTGGCGATCCGCAGCGTCTCGGAACGCGCCGCGGCGGTGAGCGTCAGGACGGCTGCGGCGAGGAGGCTGGTCCGGATCATGCCGCGACCCTGAGGTCGGCGGCGTAAACGCCCGGTTAACCGGCGTGCAGCCAGGGGGTGTTCTGGCGCATCCGCACCTCGTGCGCGTCGATCGCCTCGGTCTTCTCCAGCGTCAGCCCGATGTCGTCGAGGCCTTCCAGCAGACACCGCTTGCGGTGCGCATCGACCTCGAAGCCGATCTCGCCGCCGTCCGGGCCACGGATGGTCTGGCTTTCCAGATCGATGCTGACCACGGCATTGGCGCCGCGCTCGGCGTCGTCCATCAGCTTGTCGACGTCCGCCTGCGGCAGCACGATCGGCAGGATGCCGTTCTTGAAGCAGTTGTTGTAGAAGATGTCCGCGAACGACGGCGCGATCACGGCGCGGATCCCGAAGTCGAGCAGCGCCCAGGGTGCGTGTTCGCGGCTCGATCCGCAGCCGAAGTTCTCGCCCGCGACCAGCATCTTCGCCTGCCGGTAGGCCGGGCGGTTCAGCACGAAGTCGGGGCGCTCGGCGCCCTCGGCGTCGTAGCGCATCTCGTCGAACAGGTTCTTGCCGAGCCCGGTTCGCGCAATCGTCTTCAGGAACTGCTTGGGGATGATCATGTCGGTGTCGACGTTGATCAGCGGCATCGGCGCCGCGACCCCGGTCAGGGTGGTGAACTTGTCCATCGCCGCGCCCTCCACGCGCCCGGATTTATGCTCCAGTGGGCCCGTCGAGTCCATGGGGCCGACGAGGCCCTGCGGCAGCCCAGGCCCGCCAGAACACCGCAGGGTCGACCGCGCCCTCGTCCGCGGGAATACACTCTTCGTTAGCGATTCAGTTGTCTATATAAATCAACGGTTTGACCTAATATTCACGCTGAATAGTAACTGCTCACCCCCGATCAGGCGGACTGGAGGGGCAGCGGGTTGCCTTTGAGGGTACGACGCCCGAGGCCGCTTTCGTAAGCTGCGAGGGCATCGGGAAATGAAGTCCCTGATGACGGTATTGAAG
>JANOEW010000281.1:0-2253 GCA_031413475.1 Amaricoccus sp. | reverse complement strand
GCCCGAGGTTGTAGCAGCCATCCGGCGTCCCGAGGCGGCAAGCGGCGGCATAGCGGTCGGCGGCCCGGGCCTCGACGATCGGCACCCCCTCGGCGCCGACGTCCACCACCGTGCCGGCGGCGTTGCACGCGAAGCCGAGCTCGCGGGCGCAGCCCTGTTCGAACAAGGACAGCGCCTTCGCGGCGTCGCGTGGCCCGGCCACCCCCCGATCCCACAGATCGCCGAGCACCGCGCACCCCCAGGCGTGGCCCGCCCCACAGGAGCGTTCGAGCAGCCCGACGGCCACCTCGGGCGGCGCGCCTTCGGCGAGGCCCGTGCAGGCCACCACCGACCCGCCGTCACAGCCCTTCCGGTAAGCGGCGTCGGCGTCTCCGCCGCCGCGCTCGCGGTAGGCGTCGCCCAACAGGGCGCAGGCTGGCGCGAACCCGCGCCCACAGGACGCCACGAGCCCTTCCAGGCCGGCGCCGTCGCCGAGGCGGACCCGGGACGCCTCGACGCAGCCCCGCTCCAGCCGGGCCTGACAGGCGGCGTCGAGCGCGCGCAACGCCCCAGGGAGGTCGGCCGGCTCGGCGAACCACGCGCGCCCGACCCCGTCTGCGAGGCAGGCGACCGGGTCTTTCGGCCCGCAGGGCCCCGCGAGCGCCTCGAGCACCCGGGCCGGGTCGCGCGCGCCTTGCAGCCAGGGGACCGCGGCGTCGACGGCGCAGGCGCGCTTGTGACCTGCCCGGCAGGCGGACGCCCAGGCCGGCGAAATCTCGGCCGCGGACCCGCGCACGCCGTCGAGCCCGAGCTCGAACGCCAGGGCCTCGCCCGCGAGGTCCGCGGGGCCCGCCAACGCCAACCCGACGGCGAGGAGGATCACGGCGCCTTCACCATGCCCGCGACGTTGGCCAGGGTGGTCGCCTGGCAAGCCACCCACGCCGGCTGGACCTGCGTGAAGTAGTAGCCCTGCAAGATGCCGGGCGGCATGTCGAGGAAGGTCGTCATCTTCACGTGGGTACCCCCGCCTTCGGCCGCCAGCTCGAACCGGGTCACGAACCCCCGGTTGCCGGCGTGGTCGAGGTCGACGTACCGACCGGGCTCTCCCTTCGATACCGTCGTGACGAGGCGTCGACGCATCGCGGCCGCGATGTAGGTGAGCTCGGCGCTCGCGCCGATGCCACGGGTGTTGTTGCCCATCACCCACCGCGTTGCGCAGGTCGAGTCCATCGCAGCTTTGAGCGCCATCAGGTCCACGAGCTTGTCGTAGACCGCCGCGGGCGGCGCCGCGATCGTCGCCTCGGCCACGACGTCCGGCTCGTGACCTGCCCACTTGTCATTGGCGACCGCCAGCCCGACCCACGCCCACACCACGATCATGACGCCCCTCTCGACCTCGGCGGTCGTCGCCTCGAAGTAACCCGCGGCGCCGCAGCGCCACTCCCCGCGGGCCCGCAAACATCGGGGTGGACAGCCTGCCCTGGCCGCGGCAACTTGGCGCTCGGAGGACACAAGATGCTTCGTTCATTCTGGTTCGCGCTCGCCCTCGTCGCCTGCGGCACCCCGGTCGACAGCGACACCGACGTGGCCGACACCGACACCGACACCGACACCGACACCGACACCGACACCGAGGGCGCCCCCACCTACGCCGACGTGCAGGCGATCACGTCGAGCAAATGCTCGGGCTGCCATGGCGCCTCTGGCGGGCTGTCGCTCTCCGACGACTGGCACGCCGACGTGGTCGGGGTGCCCGCGGGCGGGCTGGCCTCCATGGACCTGATCGCGGCCGGCGACCCCGACGCCAGCTACCTCGTGCTCAAGGTGCGCGGCACGCACACCGCCGCGGGCGGCTCTGGCGAGAAAATGCCGAAGGGCGGTTCGCTCAGCGCCGATGATCTCGCCGACCTCGAGGCCTGGATCACCGCTGGCGCGGTGAAGTAGTCACTCCGCCGCCACCGTCGTGAACTCGGCGGTGGCGCCGTAGACCGCGTGTCCCGCGGCCGCGGGGAGCGCCGGTTCGAAGGGCATCGCTTGGCCGTTCAGCGTGAGCCCGCCGGGCGTCTGCACCCACCGCACCGTCGCCCCAACGTCGGCGACGGCCCCGATCGCCACCCAGTCGTTGCGAACGGACGTGTAGGTCCAGCGCGACACCCCGCCGCCGCCGTCGACGAAGACGACGTCGAACCCATCCGCGGACCACCCGATCAAGCCGCCGGCGTAGGCCCCTGCGAGCACGGGCACGTCGACCTCGAGCCGCGTCGGCGCGGCCTT
>JANOEW010000280.1:0-2198 GCA_031413475.1 Amaricoccus sp. | reverse complement strand
CCAACGCGGTCGACGGGCCGAATGCACTGAGGATACGTCGCGCTTCTGCCAGATGGCGCACCGCGAGCGCCTTTTTCTTCTTCACCTGGTACAGCAGGCCAAGGATCATCTCCGCCCGGCCAATGTAATGCCCATTCGGGTCGTATTGGGGGTTCGCGCGCACCTCCGCGATGAGGGCCACGATACGCTTGGGGCCGAACAGGGACACCCAGACCAGCGTCCCGATGTTGCGCGCGATCACCCTGAGCGAGACCTTCCCCTTGCCGCAAATGATATCGAGGTAGGCCTCGCAGAGAAACAACCGTGCCCAGGCGGCGGCACCGCGGTAACCCTCAGCCTCGCGGCGGGCGATCGAGCCTTCGATGTGCCGAAGGCCTTCGCCGATGCGCCCGTTCAGGGCGAACGCGATGCCGAGCAGACTGTCCGGGCCGGCGAGGAACAGGGCCCAGCCATTCTCCCGGCACATCGCCATGTGCCGCTCCACCTCGCCAATCGCACCCGGCTTGTTGAGCAGCACCAGCGCGCTGTTCCTCGCCGTCGTGGCGGAAATCATTTCAAACGGCGCCCGCGCGATGCTGATCCCGCGATCCGCATCCACCAGAGCCTCCTCGTAGTTGTCGCTGAGCATGGCCAGCAGAGCGTTCATCGAGGCGGCGTAGCCGAGCGAGCGCGGGTCGTTCATCAGGACGCCCACGTCCATGAGGCGCTTGTTGGCCGCACGCGCTTCCAACACGCGGCCGCGATTCATCTGGTCCCAGCCCAGGACGGCGAAATAGAAGTTGTGGATGTGGGCATCATCGACGGTGGCCAGGGCGGCTTCGGTGCGGCGCCGCTGCGCCTCGAAGACCTCGATCGAGGTCGGATCGCGGTAGGTCGCAACCGACATTTCACTGACCAGGGCGTAGGCCGCGCTTCGCGGGTCGTCCAGGCGCTCCGCCATCGCGGACAAGGCCCGCTGGGCCTGCGACGCCTCCTCAAACCGCGCCGACCAGACCAGGCTCGCGACATAATGGTGCAGAAAGAGCACGTGATGGTGGCTGTCTCCAGCCCGGTTCAGCTGTGGCGTGAACTTGACCGCCAGTTCGCCCATCCGCTTCACCCGCAGGCCGATGTTCGACGACAAGGCATACTTGCTGAGGATGCCGACAAGCAGCGCGTCCGTCGCGCAATTGTTGTCCCGCTCGTAGAGCGCGACGGCGGCGGCAAAGTATCGATCGGCCTCGTCGAGCGAGAAGACGCCGAGGCTCTTCGCGCCAGCCATCGCGAGGTAGGTAAAGGCGCTGTCGTTATGATCGGTCAGGGCATAGTGGTAGGCCAGCGTGTCGGCGGCTTCGGCAAGCCGGCCTTCGCTTCGTCGTTCCAGCGCCTGCGCGATCCTCAGGTGTAGTTCGCCCCGGCGCCCCGACAGAAGGCTTTGATAAACCGAGTCCCGCAGCAGGACGTGCTTGAAGACATAGTCCGCGGAGCCATCGGCGCGGTGGACGATATCCTGCGCCCGCAACCGCTGCAGCGCCGCGTCGACCGCGTCTGGCCTCTCGACGACGAGCGAGAGAAGCGCCGGGTCGAATTGCCGGCCGATCGTCGCCGCCGCCTGCAACAGCGCGCGATCCTCAGGGGGCAGCCGATCGGTTCTGGTCGCGAGGAGGCCTTGGATACTCGCAGGCAGATCGCTTGACCCCATTGTGCCAACGAAATCAGCCGTGCCCGACGCCACGCGCAACGTGCCCTGGTCAAGCAGAAACCGCAGGATCTCCTCGCCAAAGAGCGGATTGCCCGCGGCGCGCTCCGTCACCTGGCGGGTCAGCGCGTCGGGCAGCGCGGTGACGCCGAGCCGCGACAGCAAGAGACGCCCGATGTCGTCCGGGTTGAGCGGCTTCAATGCGATCGTCGTGACGTCGCCATCCCAGCGGGGGACATATTCGGGCCGCCGTGTGTCGATGACGAGAAGGTTTGACGGCGCGTGGATTTCGATCAGTGCGCTGAGGATTTCTTCGGAGGTGCTGTCGAGCCAATGAATGTCCTCGAGCAACAGGACCACCTTGCACACGCGGCATTGGGCTTTCAGCAGCGCCGGCAACAGGTCGCGTGTGCGCAAGCCGATCAGCACGCCGTCGAGGCCCGCCAGCGCACCTTCTGCCGGCCGCAGGCCCAGCAGGTTGAGCAGCAGCCCCAGCGAGTTGCGGCATCACCTGCGGCCG
>JANOEW010000279.1:0-3615 GCA_031413475.1 Amaricoccus sp. | reverse complement strand
GAGGCCGCGCCGGCGCCGCCGCCCGCGCCTGCTGGGGTGGTGGCGTCGTCCGCCCCGCCGCGACCGCGTCCGGCACGGCCCGCGCCGGTGGAAGTGGCGGCGATCGAGCCGGATCCGGCGCCCGAGCCCGATCCCGTGCCTGAACCCGAACCCGTGCCTGAACCCGAGCCTGTCGCGGAGCCGGACGCGGCGCAGGCGGTGCTCGATCGATTGCTTGAGGCGCAGGCGGCGTCAGCCGCGGCCGGCGCCACGCCGCCGACGCCGCCGACTCCGGTGGCGACCGAGGCGGCGGCGACTTCGCTGCCAGAGGGGCCGCCGATCACCAGCGCCGAGCGCGACGGGCTGCGGCTGGCGGTGCAGGGCTGCTGGAACGTCCCGGCGGGGGTGCGCGACGCGCAGGAGCTGAAGGTGACGCTGGCGGCGGAGCTGACCGCGCAGGGCGAGGTGATCGCCGGCTCGATCCGGCTGATCGAGCCGGCCACGCCGCCGGACGGCCGCTTCCAGCAGGCCTACGAGGCGGGACGGCGCGCGCTGATCCGCTGCTCGCCCTATGCCGATCTGCCGCGGGAGAAATACGCGCAGTGGCGCAACATCGAAGTCGTGTTCAATCCTGAAGGAATGGTGTCATGGTGAGACCCTCGCGACGCGGCCTGCTGCTCGGGGCCTCGGCCGCCCTGCTGGCGCGGCCGTTCGCCGCCGCCGCGCAGGCGCCGCTGCGGATCGAGATCACCGAGGGCGTGATCGAGCCGATGCCCTTCGCCGCGCCGGCGTTCGTCGCCGACACGCCGGCGGCCGAGGATCTGGCCGCGCGGATCACCCAGGTGATGGTCGACGACCTGGTCGGGACCGGGCTGTTTCGCGAGATCCCGCGGCAGGCGCATCTGGGGCGGATCGGCAATTTCGACGCGCCGGTCCAGTTCGCCGACTGGCGGGCGATCAACGCGCAGGCGCTGATCACCGGGGCGGTCGGGGTGAACGGCGACGCGGTCTCGGCGCGGTTCCGGCTGTGGGACGTGTTCGCCCAGGCCCCGCTCGGCGAGGGGCTGCGCTTCGACGGGTCCACCGCGACCTGGCGGCGCCTGGCGCACAAGGTGGCCGACGCGGTCTACAGCCGGCTGACCGGCGAGGGTGGTTACTTCGACAGCCGGGTGGCCTTCGTCACAGAGAGCGGGCCGAAGGCGACGCGGCGGAAGGCGATCGCGGTGATGGACTACGACGGGGCGAACCCGGTGACGCTGACCGACGGGTCGGCGCTGGCCCTCGGTCCGAGCATGGCGCGCTCGGCGCAGCAGATCCTGTTCACCGGCTACGAGAGCGGCAAACCGGCGGTCTATCTGATCGGCGCCGGCGGCGGCGGCCGGCGCGCGATGGCGAGCACCGGCGAGATCAGCCTCGCCGGCGGCTTCGCGCCGAACGAGGCGCAGGCGCTGTTCTCGGTCTCGAAGGGCGGCGCGTCGAACATCTATCTGGTCGATCTCGGCTCCGGGCAGGCGCGGGCGCTGACCCAGGGCTCGGCGATCGACACCGCGCCGACGTTTTCGCCTGACGGTGGCCAGATCGTGTTCGAGAGCGATCAGGGCGGCACGCAGCAGCTCTACGTGATGCCTGCCGGCGGCGGCGCCGGCGTAAGGATCAGCTTTGGCGAGGGACGCTACGCGACGCCGCAGTGGTCGCCGCGGGGCGACCTGATCGCCTTCACCAAGATCGTGGGCGGTCGGTTTCACATCGGCGTGATGCGGCCGGACGGCTCCGGTGAGCGGCTGCTCACGGCGAGTTATCTGGACGAAGGGCCGAGTTGGGCGCCCAATGGCCGTGTGCTGATGTTCTACCGCGAGACCCCGGGCGAGGCGGGGGGCCCGCAGATATATACGGTGGACATCAGCGGGCGGAACCTGCGACGGGTGCCGACGGCGGGCTTTGCCTCGGCCCCGTCCTGGTCGGGGCTGCTGGCCTGAGGTCGAGCGTAGAAGGGGAACGAGCATGAGGGGAACGCGGATCGCGGCGGCGGCGCTGGTGCTGGGGCTGGCGCTGGGGGCCTGCGCGCGCGCGCCGATCGATACCGGCGCGGGGTTCAGCGGCACGCCGGGGGCGGGCGCGCTGGACGGGAGCGCGGGGTTCGGGACCGGGCCGGTGACGGGGGGCGTGCTGCCGGGCAGCACGATCGGCGACACCGTGCAGTTCGCGGTGGATCAGACCACGTTGAGCCCGCAGGCGATCGGACTGGTCGACGCGCAGGTCGGCTGGCTGCTGGCGAACCCGGGCGCGATCGAGATCGAGGGACATGCGGACGAGCGTGGCACCGAGCAGTACAACATTCAGCTCGGGGCCCGGCGCGCGGCGGCGGTGCGCGACTACATGGTCAGCCGGGGCGTGCCCGACGGACGGATCGGCACCAACACCTTCGGGCGGGCGCGGCCGGTCGCGACCTGCGCCGACGAGAGCTGCTGGTCGCAGAACCGCCGCGCGGTGACCGTCGTCGCCGGCGGCGCGGGCGTCTGAGCATGGCGGCGCGGGGCGGCGTGCTGGCGGCGACGATCGTCGTTGCGCTGGCTGGCAGCGTCGGGGCGCAGGATGCGACGCCGCCGCCGGCCGCGGCGCCGACGCCGGCGGTGACCGCGGGTCCGACGCTCGGCGACATGCGCGCCGACCTCGGCGTGCTCAACCGCCAGATCCAGGAGCTGCGCGCGGCGCTGGTCGCGAGCGGCGGGGGCAGGGGCCTGCCGTCCGATCCGGCGACGGCGCTGACCCGGCTCGACCAGCTCGAGGCGGAGCTGCGCCGGCTGACCAACCGGGTGGACGTGCTGACCAACGACGTCGGGCGGATCGTCGCCGACGCCTCGAACCGGGCCGGCGACATCGAGTTCCGCCTGACCGAGCTCGAGGGCGGCGACGTCGGCGCGATCGGCAAGCCCGCGCCGCTCGGGGGCGGGCTGACGCCGCTTGCGGCGCCTCCGCCGGCCGCCGCACCGTCGGCGTCGGGGGCGTCGGCGGCGTCGGGCGGCGCCGAGCTGGCGGTGTCGGAGCAGGCGGATTTCGATGCGGCCGTGGCCGCCGCCGAGGCCGGCGACAACGCCCGGGCGCAGACGCTGTTCGAGGCGTTTCTCAGTGCCTATCCGGGCGGGCCATTGGCCACGGACGCGCAGTTCCGCCGCGGCGAGGCGCTGGCGGCGACGGCAGACTGGCGCGGGGCGGCGCGCAGCTTTCTCGACGCCTTCAGCGGCGCGCCGGAGGGGCCGGTGGCGCCGCGGGCCCTGCTTCGGCTGGCGGGCAGTCTCGGCCGGCTCGGGCAGGTCGAGGAGGCGTGCCTGACCCTGACCGAGGTCGCGACCCGCTATCCGGGATCGGAAGCGGCGGCGCAGGTTCCCGCCGAACGCGCGGCCCTCGCCTGCCCGTGATCCCGCCGCCCGGGCTGGCGGCGGCGTTCGGCGCGGCGATGGCCGCGGCGCCGGGCGGGCCGGTCGGGGTCGCGGTCGCGGTTTCGGGCGGCGGCGACTCGGTGGCGCTGCTGCTGCTTGCGCGGGACTGGGCGACGCGGGCGGGGCGCGGGATCGAGGCGGTCACGGTCGACCACGGCCTGCGGGCCGAGGGCGCCACCGAGGCGGAGGCCGTCGCGCG
>JANOEW010000278.1:0-2603 GCA_031413475.1 Amaricoccus sp. | reverse complement strand
CACCGCGGCTTCGTTCAATCCGGCTTCAATGAGGCGCCAACCAGCGTCGCGCCGGCTGCCAACGTCACGCAGCGCCTCACAGAACCCTCCAGATTCCCAAGGCGGTCGCGGCGTGATTCACCATGGAAAACAGGCGGGGGTTTTCCATGGCGGCAGCGATCGAGCTTCGAGGCGACTTCACTGGTGATGATTTGCGACGGCTGGCGCGGTCCAGCCGGGACGCGAAGCAGGTTCGGCGGCTCCTGGCGCTGGCGGTGATCCGGGACAGCGGCTCTCGGACCGAGGCGGCGCGGATCGGCGGGGTCGGGCTGCAGATCGTGCGGGACTGGGTCGTGCGGTTCAACGCGGAGGGTCCGGCAGGCCTGCTCGACCGCAAGGCGCCGGGCAAGGCGCCGACGCTGACGCCCGCGCAGCGCGCGGCGCTGGCGGCTGCGGTAGAGGCCGGTCCCGAGCCCTGGCGCGACGGGGTGGTGCGCTGGCGGCTGATCGATCTCGTGCAGTGGCTGTGGGACGAATTCCGGGTGTCGGTGAGCGCGGCGACGGTCGGGCGGGAACTGCGGGCGCTCGGCTTCCGCAAGCGCTCGGCGCGGCCGCGGCACTACGCCCAGGACCCCGAGGCGGCAGCGGCTTTCAAAAAAGTCTCCCGGAGCGCATGGGCGAGGTCCGGGACGCCCATCCGGGCAAGCGCACCCGGAGATGGGCGCGGCGCGGGACCCGACCGCGGGCGCCGCACGACCAGCGCACGGCCTGGGCGTATTCTTCGGGGCGATCTGCCCGGCCGAGGGCAAGGGCGCCGGGCTCGTCATGCCCTACTGCAACACCGCCGCGATGCAAGAGCATCTCGACGAGATCAGCGCCATGGTGGCGCCGGACGCGCACGCCGTCCTCGTCCTCGACCAGGCGGGCTGGCATCTCGCCGGGGCGCTCCTCGTGCCGGAAAGCATCACCCTCCTGCCGCTGCCGCCCCGATCGCCCGAGCTGAACCCGGTCGAGAACGTCTGGCAGTTCATGCGGGACAACCATCTCTCCAACCGCGTCTTCAACGGCTACGACGGCATCGTCGCCCATTACTGCGACGCCTGGAACGGGCTCATGGAGCAGCCATGGCGCATCCGATCCATAGGACGACGCGCTTGGGCCGAAGGGTTCTGATCAATGCGGGTTGGTATTAGGCAGCTCTAGTTCGTCCTGCGCGCGTGCCGGCACGCGTGACTGCGGGCGACTGCCGCAGACCGGCGGCGGATTTTCTGCCCTTTCTCCCAAAGAATTCAAAGAGTGCGTAGCGACTCTGACTCCGTTAGTCCTGGTTCGAATCCAGGTTCCCCAGCCAGCCTAACCTCCTGAGATCACAAAGAAAATTGCGGACACGTTTCGTTCAATCCGCCATTTTCTGCCCTTTTTTGCCCTTTTTCTGCCCTCGCGGTTCACGTCCCGTTCCGGTGGAGTTCCCGGCATCAGCGTCGAACGGTGCTCACCTCCGGCGCCGGCCTGTCCCAGCGTAAGACCGCTTCCCGCCCAAACCGGCCACGCCTGGGCGGGTTCGATTCGCATATGCAGCGCCACGCCCGCCTTGGCGAACGCTCCGACTTGGACACGAGCGTGCGTACTGCCGAACGACAGAGCCGACAGATAGAAGATACATCATGGAACGCCGCGAGTTTCGCCGAAGCAGGTGCCGGGCGCCGGCATCTCTCGAAGGCTGTGCCGCCGGCACGCCACCGGCGCTTACCTCTCCACGTACATCATCAGGGTATCGGGGTGCACCCCGTCGTACTTCATGGCCGCTGCGCCCGCCTCGCTCTTCAGCATGGCATCGAGCGCGTCCATGTCGGCGACCTCCATCGACACAGCGACCTTGTTGCCGCCGCCCGGAAACACATAAGTCTGTAGGTTGATTGCGATTCCCGCGAACACTTCCGCCCGCTTCGGCGACGCGAGCCAGTGGGCGACGTCGTCGACGTCATGCGTCGCGATAAGTTTCGGCATGTCGGGCTTTCCTTCCCTCTGAATATGGACAGCTGCCTACGGGTCGGCCTCGGCTCATTTCTGCAGCGGTGTCGCCCCCGTCTCAACCCGGCTGATCGTGCCGTCCTCCACCGAGAGGGCCATCAGGACCGCCTCGCGGGTACCGTCGGGGTAGTCATTTATGCCATGCACCACGAGAATGTCCTCGTTCTCGTAGATCTTGCGCCGAGCTCCCATGGCCGTCTTGTCGGACGCCATCATCTTCCGGATCAGGTCGGAGAACTGCGGCTTGTCCATTGTCGTGCCGCTCTGGTGCCTGACGAAGACCGCATCGTCAGCGTAAAGGCCGAGATAGGCCTCCGCGTCACGCTCCGCCAACGCCTTGTTCATTTTATCGAAAATCGCCATTGGCCCCTCCCTTTATAGGTTGCCTCTGCGTAAGGATCATCATGATCCCTTTTCGGTGGGCGGCACAAGGATACTCCGCGGCCACGCACGGCCAGGATCCTACGGACCATCCGAAGAGCTATGCGGGAATTTGGGTGATGGCGGCTTGAGAAGGCGTCGTATCGTGGCGGGTGTTCGAAGCCTGCCGGAACCTCCAAGGGAGCGATACGCCTGTGACAGACGATACCACG
>JANOEW010000277.1:0-2839 GCA_031413475.1 Amaricoccus sp. | reverse complement strand
GACGAGTCGCCAAGCGACCGCGGCGGCTTTACAGGCTGCGGCGGCTCGGCCACGGTCCGCCCATGTGCAACCTCTACAGCATGACCCGCCCGCAGGACGCCGTTCGACGGTTCTTCCAGGGCGAGCTCCCGCTGGATCGCGTGGGCAACATGCCACCGCTTCCCGGCATTTTCCCCGACTATCAGGCGCCGATCGTGAGAACTGGCTCAGACGGCCGCGAGCTGGTCATGGCCCGCTGGGGGATGCCCTCGCCGCAATTCGCCCTGAAGGGCCGCAAGACCGACCCCGGCGTGACCAATGTGCGCAATGCAGCCTCGCCGCATTGGCGTCGATGGCTTGGCGTGGAGAACCGTTGCGTCGTGCCCTTCACCAGCTTTTCGGAGAACGAGGTGCTGCCTGACGGTTCACGCCCGCCCGTCTGGTTCGCGCTCGATGAGAGCCGCCCGCTCGCGTTCTTCGCCGGGATCTGGACCCGATGGACATCCGTGCGGAAGCTGAAGGAGGGCGAGACGACGAACGACCTCTACGCCTTCCTGACGACGGAACCGAACGCCGAGGTCGCTCCGATCCATCCCAAGGCGATGCCGGTGATCCTGACCGCCGCCGAGGCAGTCGAGCATTGGCTGACCGCGCCGACGAAGGATGCGCTCGAGCTTCAGCGCCCCCTGCCGGATGGCATGTTGCAGATCGTCGCGCACGGCGAGAAGGCGGACCCTGCGCCCTGAGCCTGTCGCGCTCGTTCCCTGAGTCTTCCCGAAGTGACCCCCCAATGCCCACCACCCGCGAGACCATCCTCTCGGCGCTGCACGCGCTCCTGCGGACGCAGCCAGCACCGGTCCTGCGCGGCGAGGTGCTGCCCGAGCGCGTCCCGGCCGCCGGCCTGTTGATCCTCCGCGACGGCGATCCAGGCGAGCCGGCGGTGACGCTCTCGCCGCTGCGCTACCATTACCAGCACCGCGCCGAGATCGAGGCAGTTGTGCAGGGCGCCGACCGTGACGCCGCCTTCGACACGCTTGCCGCCGGCGTCGGCACGGCGCTTTCAGCCGACCGCACCCTCGGTGGGCTCTGCGACTGGGTCGAGGCCGAAGCGCCGCGGCCAGTTGATCTCGCAGTGGATGGAGGCGCATCACTCAAGGCCGCGGTCATCCCGGTGGTGGTGCACTACGCAACGGGCGACCCGCTCGGCTGACCTCCGTGTCAGCCCCACGGGGCGTTCATAGCGGATTCAGCACTGGCTTGCCTGCCGGAAGAAGGCCCCGTTGGATCGACCTCTCCATGGCGAAGGCCCCCGCAGGTCCAGCGACCGCGATCCAGCGGAAGCCGAGGCGCTCCCGGATGTAGGCCTTCGTTTCCCGGTCGAGAGAAAGCGCTCCAGAGCGAAGTTCTTCTAAACGGTTGTGAAGTGTCGGAACCACGAGCCTGTCGCAGACGTAGATGCAGAACTGGTCGCCGCTCCGTCGACCCGACGCGTGACTGTTTAGCCGCCCCCATGGCCCGGTACCGGCCTGCATCGAGGTTCTCCCCGACATTCCGACATAGACGAATGTGTCATCCCGGTCCCAGACGGTGTAGACAAGGCTGCCGGTCCTGGGAACGTCGCCCACTGGCCAATCCGAAAACCAGAGCAATGGCCCGTCGCCCAAAGACTCGATCGTCGCGTGATCGTTCATGAATCTTAAGGCCAACTGCTGCTGCCCAGGCATCCTAGCAGGTTCGATAGTGGTTTCCGGAGTAGCGGCAGAACTCCTGCGCCGTGCCGCTCGCCATCATCGCGGCCGTGATGTCGCGGCCGTCCGGCAGGAAGCACTGCCCGACGATGCGGCCGTACCGGTCGATGTCGCGCTGGCGGCAGGTCAGCGTCTTGCCGGAGATCAGGCGCGAGAGCGCCTCGGTCGCCTGTGAGCCGCCTGGGGCGCCCGTCTCTTCGGCATCAAGGCCCCACACCCTGATCCGCACGTCCTGCGAGCTGATCCAGAAAGTGTCGCCGTCGACCACGCGGGTCACTTGCCCGCTGAAGGTTCCTGTTCCGCCGGCCGCACCGCCGTCTGCGCCGCTGGGTAGATTCGCGTAGCCTGCACGGGCCGCGAGCGCCACGACGAAGACAGCTGTTCCGATGCTCTGGATGCTCAGGCCGCGCCCGTTTCGAGCGCGGCGCTTGTAGGGGGTGCTTCTCATATGAGGGGGTGGCCTCCGCCGATCAGGTTGCCGCGGCGGCGCTGCCAGCGCGCCATCTCGTAGTACTGCGTTGCGATGTCGAGGCCCGTGATGCCCAGGTGGCGGCGTTCGGCGATGCGCGCGACGCGGCGATAGTGTTCCCGTCGTTCCGCGGACACCGACTCGTCCTGCGAATACGTCCGCGCCATCGCGACCCCGCGCGAGCCGAACCGATAGACGAGCGCCTCGGCCTCGAGCATGGCCGCCCGACGCGCCTTCAGCGCCGCCCACATGCTAGCAAACATGACATCGCCCCACACACCCCGGCGGGAGTCTGGGCAATCGTGGTGCGACAGGCAAGCCGCCGGCGGCGGCAGGGTTAAACCAGCGAAAGGACTTGATGCATGGCACGTGCGCAAGGTGCGCGAACGCAGATGGCGCTCGCGTTCGAGACGGTCTATGGCACGGCCCCGGCCAGCGGCTACACCCGGGCGCCGTTCGCCAGCACCTCGCTCGGCTCCGAGCAGCCGCTGCTCGCCTCCGAGCTCCTCGGCTACGGCCGCGACCCGAGCGCCCGCCAGCGCCGAGACGCGCGTCAGCTTCGCCAGCGGGATCAGTTATTCCTCCGGCGATTACGGCGAAACCGTCGATACCGAGGTCACTTCGGCGCCGTTCTCGGCGCGGG
>JANOEW010000276.1:0-14883 GCA_031413475.1 Amaricoccus sp. | reverse complement strand
CGCCGCCCGGTCGCTGCGCATGCCCGCGCCCAACCGCAGGTTCTCCTCCACGGTCAGCGAGCCGAACACCTGACGCCCCTCCGGCACCATCGAGAACCCTAAGCGAGCGATCGCCTCCGGCGCCTCGCCGCCGATGTCGCGCCCGCCGAACCACACGGACCCCGACGCCGGCCGCACCACCCCCGCGATCGCCTTCAAGAGCGTCGACTTGCCCGCCCCATTCGGCCCGGTGACGAAGAAAATCTCGCCCTCGTCCAGCCGGATCGACGCCCCGCGCAGCGCGGTCAGCGCGCCGTAGCGCACCACCAGGTCCTCGACCGCGAGCAGGTTCAATGCACCGCCTCCGTCGCCGCGGGCGCCACGTCCGCCGCAGTGCCCATATACGCATGCCGCACCCGCTCGCTGGCGCGGATCGCCGCGGGCGGGCCGGTCTCGATGATGCGCCCCGAGTCCAGCACGTAGATCATCTCGCACAGCCCGAGCACCAAGCCGATGTTGTGCTCGATCAGCAGGATGCCGCAGCCGATCTCGCCCGCGATGCGGCGGATCAGCGCGGCGAGCTCGGCGGCCTCGACCTCCGACATCCCCGCCGCCGGCTCGTCGAGCAGCAGATACGCCGGCTCCATCATTAGCGCCCGTCCGATCGCCACCCGCCGCTCGTCGGTATAGGGCAGCCCCGCCGCCTGCCGTTCCGCCAGCCGCCCGATCCCGATCCAGTCGAGCATCGCCGCCGCCCGCCGGGCCGCCTCGCGCCGCGTCTGCCCCAGCCCGACGCCGGTCACCTCCAGATTGTCGATCACGCTGAGATCGCCGAACAGCCGCCCGCCCTGAAACGTCCGCGCCAGCCCCAGCCGACGCAGCTCGTGCGGCCGCCGCCCGCCGATCTCGACCCCGTCCATCACCACCCGCCCCGTGGTCGGCCGCTGAAATCCCGACAGCACGTTCACCGCCGTGGTCTTGCCGGCGCCGTTCGGCCCGATCAGCCCGACGATCCGCCCGCGCGGCACCCGCAGGCTGACATCTGCCAGCGCGGTCAGCCCGTCAAACGACGCGCCGATCGCCTCGGCGACGAGCGCGCCTCTTGCCGTCCCGGCGGCGTTGGCGCCTTCGGCCGTCACGCGCGGTCCCGGACGATCCGGTAGGACCCGCTCGGGAACAACTCAGCCGTCCAGCCGGGTTCGATCACGATGGTCGTGGTCTCCTCCTCGATGATGGCCGGCCCCGCGATCCGCGCGCCCGCCCCGATTATGGCGCCGTCGTAGACCGGCGTCGAGGTCGCCGTCCCGCTTGCCTCGAAGATCGCCGGGCGCTCGCCCTTCCGTCCCGCTCCCTTAGCGAGCAGCGGCGCGCGGCGGGCTTGTCCACCGTCCCGTAACCCTTCGGCCATAGGTCCGAGACCAGCCTCGAAGCCGCCCGCGCCGCTTTCGCCGACCCGCGCTGCCGCAACACCCTCGCGACCGTCGGCTACCGAGTCGGCTTCGCCGAATACGCGCAGTTCAGCCGCAGCTTTCGTGCCGCCCTTCGGCCAGTCCTCCCGCGACTACCGCGCGGCGCTGCGACAGGGTGTCGACGCCATCTGACTGCGGTGGCACGACCGACGATGTTTTGGTTTCCGCCGCCGTCGAAGGAACGGCCGGCCGCCGCAACTGTTTAAGCGGCACGACCAACGCGGCGGGGAGCGCAGATGCAGGACCAGGACCGCGACACCCTAGCACTCGCGCGGGAGACCGCGATGTTCGCTGCCCGCCGGATCGTCACGGGCCGTGTGCGGGTCCGCACCGAGACCGCGAGTTTCGAAGACCGGGCGACCGGCGAGCTGGCGGGAACGACCGTCGAGGTCGAACGCGTGGCGATGAACGTCCACGTCGACGTCGCGCCGCCGATCCGCCCGAGGGCGATCTCACCATCGTCCCGGTCGTCGAGGAGGTGCTCGTCGTCGAGACGCGCTTGCTCCTGACCGAGGAGATCCGCATCCGGCGGGCGCCCACCACCGAGACGGTCGAGGCGACCGTCACCCTGCGCCGCCAGCGCGCGATCGTCGAGCGCGTCGATCCCGAGACCGGCGGCGTCCTGAACGACCCCTGAACGCAACACCTGAATTCAACCCCGAGGAACGAACCGATGAGCGATTTCTCAACCACCACCACTGAAGGCGCCGCAGCGACGCTGACCGCGTTCTTCGACAACCGGACCGACGCGGAACGCGCCATCGAGCGTCTTCACGGCAGCGGCGTCTCCGAGCACAACGTCCGCATGACCGAAGGCGCGCAGGAGGGCGCTTCGGTCGCGTCGGCGCCCGCCTCCAAGGACAAGGGCTTCTTCGAGGCGCTCGGCGCCATGTTCTTCCCCGACGAGGACCGGACGACCTACGCCGAGGGCTTGTCGCGCGGCGGCTACCTCGTGACCGTCAGCGGTCTCTCGGCCGATCAGCACGAGACCGCGCTCGACATCCTCAACGACGAGGGCACGGTCGACCTGGACGCGCGCGCGGCGACGTGGCGCGCCGAGGGCTGGGACAGCAGCCGCCCCGCGGCGGGCGCCATGGCGGCGGGCTTCGGCGAGGCGACGACCGGCTTCGCGGAGCGCGACCAGACGCTCGGCGAGGGCGAGACCATTTCCGTCGTCGAGGAGAAACTACGTGTCGGCAAGCGCGACATCAGCCACGGCCGCGTCCGGGTCCGCAGCTACGTGCGCGAGGAGCCGGTCAGCGCCGACGTCGATCTGCGTGAGGAGCGCGTCGAGATCGAGCGTCGCCTGGTCGATCGGGCGGTCGCCGCCGGCGACGACGCCTTCACCGAGCGCAGCATCGAGGCCGAGGAGTTCCGCGAGGAGGCGGCCGTCTCCAAGGAGGCCCGCGTCGTCGAGGAGATTGGCCTGCGCCGCGACACCGAGACTCGCCGCGAGACGGTCACCGACACCGAGCGCCGCACCGAGGTCGAGATCGAGGACGACCGCGACGTCAACCGCCGCTGAGCGCAGCCGCGACCTGACCGGCAACATGACCGGCCGCGCCTCGAAGGCGCGGCCGAACCCGCTGGTGGAACGGCGTTGCCCACCCGGCGCGAACCGCGCTTGCGGATTACCTGCTCGGTGTCAGGCCAGCGCCGACCGGATAGCCTTCACCACCGCAGTCCGCTCGCGGCGCGCCGTCAACGCTGCGTCCATATCCACTTCGACGAAGCGCACCTGCACGTTCGGCTGAAGTTGACCGATCAGGTCCATGTCCGCCGAGATCACCGTGCCGACCATCATGTAGCCGCCGCCCGACACCGCGTCGCGGTGCAGCACGATCGGCTCGGTCCCGCCCGGCACCTGGATCGAGCCGTAGGGGTAACACGCGTCCACGATATTCGATGGGTCCGACCCGGCCCCGAACGGCTGCTCGCGCGGCACGAACTCCAGCGGCTTGCCGCCGCGGAACCGATAGCCGATCCGGTCCGCTTCCGGCGCCACCTTCCAGACGTCCGCGAAGAACTGCCGCCCCGCGGCTTCGGTGACCCGGTGCCAGTAGAGGCCCGGCAGCATCCGGATCTCCACCGGCGCCCCCGTCGGCCCCCGCCGCAGCGCCTCCGGCACGATCCGGCCCGGCCGCCCGCCGTCGCCGCGCAGCGACAGCCGGTCGCCGGCCTTCAGCGCCCGCCCCTCGAAGCCGCCGAGCCCCCCCAGCGGATAGGTCGAGCGGCTGCCGAGCACCACCGGCACGTCGATCCCGCCCGCGATTGCGATGTAGGCCCGCGCGCCCTTCTTCAGATAGTCGAACGCCAGCGTCTGCCCGGCCTTCACCGCGAAGCTCTCCCACAACGGCGCCGGCGTCCCGTCGATCTTCGGGGGCAGCTCCGCGCCGCAGACCGCCACCACGGCGTCGCGGTGGAAGACCAACTCCGGCCCGAGGAACACCGCCTCGAGCCCCGCCGCGTCCTCGGCGTTCCCCACCGCGAGGTTCGCCGCAATCATCGCCAGCTGATCCATCGCGCCGGACAGCGGGATGCCGAGGTGGTAGTAGCCCGGCCGCCCGAGGTCCTGCACCGTCGTCGCCAGCCCCGGCGTCTTGACCTCGATCGCAGCGGCCGCAACCCTACTGGCCATGAAGCGCCCCCATCAGCTTGGCGTTGGTCCCGTCCGCGTCGGCATGGAACTCGTCGAGCGAGAACGTCACCGCCGCCGTCTTCGGCGCGTAGCGCCCCGCGGCCACCTCCGCCTCGATCGCCTCGTATTCCGGCCGCTCGACCGGGCGGAACTTGACGATGTCGCCTGGCTTGAACAGGCACATCGTGTCGCGCGGGATGTAGTCGACCTCGCTGCGCGGGTCGTAGATCGGCACCGGGATGATCCCGAACATCTGGTAGCCGCCCGCTCCGCGCACCGAATAGATCGCCGTGAAGCACCCCCCGTGCCCAATGGTCAGCTTCGGCGTGTCGGTGCGCGGCCGCAGATACTTCGGCACCTGAATCTGCCGCGGCCGGTCAACCATCTGGTAGAGGAACGGCAACCCCGCCACGAACCCGACCATCGACACGAACCACGGCGCGCCGGCGTGTGCCGCGATGAACTCCGCCACCGACGCCTTGCCGTTCACCCGCGCGCCATACTCCAGATCCGTCCCCGACGGATCCTGATGCCGGTCGCGGAACCGCATCAGCGTCTCGCGCGTCCAGGGGTCGTCGTAGAACGCCGGCAGCTCGATGATCCGGGTCTCGATCACCGAGGGCGCGTGCGCGGCCTTCTCCTCCAGCTGCTTCAACTCCGCCAGCATCGCGTCGGGCGCGATCACGTCGGGGTCGAACTTGATCTGGAACGAGGCGTTGGCCGGGCAGATCTCGGTCACCCCGGGGATCGACCGGTCCCGCACCGCGTTGGTGATGTAGAGCGCCTTGAAGAACGCCTCGAGCGACATGCTCTCGTCGACCTCGACGAAGACATGCTCGTCGCCGCCAAAGGAATACCGCATCAGCCGACCGCCTCCTTCACCACGCCCAGCCGCGCCGCGTTCGTCTCGAGCCAGCGCTCCAGCCAGGTCGTGTCGAACCGCCCCGCGGCCACCTCCGGGTCCGCCGCCAGCGCCAGGTGCAGCGCCTTGGTCGTCGGCACCCCCTCGATCTCCAGCTCGCCCAGCGCCCGGCGCAGCCGCGCTATCGCCGTCGTCCGGTCCTCGTCCCAGACGATCAGCTTGCCGAGCAGCGAGTCGTAGAACGGCGGCACCGTGTAACCGGCATAGAGCATCGTGTCGAACCGCACCCCCGGCCCGCCGGGCGTGCGCAGACCGGTGATCGTGCCCGGATGCGGTCGGAAGTCCGCTGCCGGGTCCTCGGCGTTGAGCCGCACTTCGATCGCGTGCCCTCGCAGCGCGATGTCCTCCTGGCGCCAGCGCAGCTTCGCGCCGAGGCAGACCCGAATCTGCTCGCGCACCAGGTCGAGCCCGGTGACCATCTCGGTGACGGGATGCTCGACCTGGATGCGGGTGTTCATCTCGATGAAATAGAACGCGCGGCTCGTGTCGTCGTACAGATATTCCAGCGTGCCCGCGCCGCGGTAGTTCACCGCCGCCGCCAGCGCCACCGCCGAGGCGCACAGCGCCGCGCGCACGTCCGGCGGCAGCGCGGGCGAGGGCGCTTCCTCCCAGACCTTCTGGCGGCGCCGCTGCAGCGAGCATTCCCGTTCGTAGAGATGCACCACCCGGTCGCCGTCGCCAAGGATCTGCACCTCGACGTGCCGCGCCCGCTCGACCAGTTTCTCGATGTAGAGCCCGCCGTCGCCGAACGCCGCCAGCGCCTCGGCGCTCGCCTGCGGCAGCAGCCGTTCGAATTCGGCCTCGTCACGCACGATGCGGATGCCGCGCCCGCCGCCGCCGGCGGCTGCCTTGATCATCACCGGGAACCCGGTCCGCGCCACCACCGGCCGCGCAGCGTCCAGCGACGCCACGTGCCCGTCGCTGCCCGGCACGACCGGCACGCCGGCGGCCTGCGCCGCGCCGCGCGCCGCCACCTTGTCGCCCATCAGCCGGATCGCGGCGCCCGAGGGTCCGATCCAGGCCAGCCCCGCCGCCTCCACCGCGTCGGCGAAGCCCGCGTTCTCGGCGAGAAAGCCATAGCCCGGATGCACCGCCGAGGCGCCGGTCGCGCGCGCCGCCTCCAGGATCGCCTCGATCTTGAGGTAGGATTTCGCGGCCATGGGCGGGCCGATGTCGACCGCCTCGTCGGCCAGCCGCACCGCGAGCGAGTCCGCGTCCGCCTTGGAATGCGCCTGCACCGTGCCGAGCCCGAGCTCCTGCGCCGCGCGGATGATCCGCACCGCGATCTCGCCGCGGTTGGCGATCAGCAGCTTGCCGGTCGGCGCCACGCTAGTCGAGCTCGGCGATCGGCTGGCCCGCCATCACCGCGTCCTCGTTGTCCACGAGGAACGCCTTGATCGTCCCGCTCGCCGTCGCCTTGACCTCGTGAAAGCTCTTCATCACCTCGATCAGCCCGATGACGTCGCCCTCCGCCACCGCATCGCCCTCGTTCTTGTAGGCCGGCTCACCCGGCGCCGAGCGGCGGTAGAACGTGCCGGGCAGCGGCGAGACGATCTCGGTGGCCATGCGGTGTCCTCTCTGCTTGGGATCAGGCGTCGAGATGCGGCTCTAGCGCGGCGCGCACCGCCTCGGCGATCGCCACCGCGTTCGGCGTATCGGAATGCACGCAGACCGTGGTCGCTGTAACCGGCAGCTCCTTGCCGCCAACACTGACCAGCCGCCCCTCGGCGACCGCGCGCAGCGCCGCCGTCGCGGCGGCGGCAGGGTCGCGCGCGTCGTGCTCTCGGGTGATGATCAGCTTGCCCTCGTCGGAATAGTCGAGATCGGCGAAGAACTCCGCGATGAACCCGCGCCCGCGCTCGGTGTAGACGCTTTCGTGCAGCGTTCCCGACAGCCCCATCAGCGGCACGCCGAACACCTCCGCTGCGTCGCAGACCGCATGTGCGACCTCCGGATCGCGCGAGGCCATGCCGTAAAGCGCCCCATGCGGCTTGATGTGGTTGAGCGGCATGCCCTCGGCGTCGAGGAACCCCTTCAGCGCGCCGATCTGGTAGAGGATGCAGTTCGCCAGCTCCTCCCGCCCGATCTTCATCTCCCGCCGCCCGAAGCCCTGCAGGTCGGGCAGCGACGGATGCGCGCCGACCTTGACCCCGTTCGCCTTGGCGAGCCGAACGGTGGCGTGCATGTGGTTGAAGTCCGAGCCGTGAAAGCCGCAGGCGACGTTCGCCACCGAGATCAGCGGCATCAGCCCGGCGTCATCGCCCATCCGGTAGAGCCCGAAACCCTCGCCCATGTCGCAGTTGATCGTGGCCACGCGCCCCTCCCGCAACCCCGTGATCCAACGCTTGGCCGCGCCGTTGTCGTATTACCCTGCATTGGCCGCCGGGCGTTGTAAAGCGGCAAGCCAGCAGTAGCGCGTCGCGAAGCGATCACGGATAATGTATAGTGAATACAAATAGTTACCAAGGGTTGCAACGTGCAACCCTAGCTTCACCCGGTCCGCGCCTTCCGAAACGAGTTCTTCAGCGCGATCCGCTCGCCCGCGAAGACGAAGAGGTCGCAGCCGTCGACCTCCACCCGAACCCCGTCCCGCATGACCCCGAAGAAGCGCCAGGCCGAGACCCCGGTCTCGCCCGCGACGCTGTGCACGGGGCCCCGCCATTCCGTCTGGGGAAACGCCTCGAACACCGCCGCGTAGGCCGCCCGCACCGCCGCGGCTCCGACGTGCCGCGCCCCCTCCGCCTCCGGCCCGGCCGAGGCGTGGAACGCGCAGTCCTCCGCCATGCAGGCCATCAGCGCGTCCACGTCGCGCGCGTTCCAGGCGGCGGCGAACCGCTCCATGGTCGCCAGCCGCGCCTCCGCGACGAGGTCCGCGACGAGGTCGTCGACCGCCTCGACCTCGAGGAACGCCAGCGGCGCCGCGCCCGCGTTGACCACGTTGTGCTCCACCCCCGCCCGCCGCGCATACGGGACATGCGCGGTCAGCGCCGCCTCCCGCGTGCCGCCGCCCGGCTCCTCCAGCAGCAGCGCGCCGTCGGTCAGCGGCACGATGACGTAGTCGTGCCCGTGCACATGCCAGCCGGTCTCCGCGCCGGGACCGAACCGCCACTCGGTGGCGCGAAACCGCGCGTCGTCGATGTGGATCACCGGAGTCGCCTGAGGTCGCATCGCGCCGCTCCTTCTTGTGCTGCGGTCCGTCTATTCGCTCCGCGCCATCCGGCGCACCAGCAGCGCGAAGCCGCCGGCCAGCGCCGCCAGCGCCCAGACCAGCGGATGCCGCCAGAACGGCGGGGCAGGGGGCACGAGTGACGTCCCCGTCGCCGGCGGTTTCAGGAACACGAGCCCATAGAGATGCGCCGCCGCGATCGCCCCCAGCAGCGCGAGGCAGAACACCAGCGCCACCACCAGCCCGGCGAAGACGACCCCGCGCAGCGGCTTGCCCGGCTGGGCGAAGGGCAGCAGGTTGTTCGCCAGCGCCGCCAGCACCACCAGCCCGCAGCCGATCGAGAAGATCAGCAGCGAGACCGGCTGGAAGATCATCACCAACGCCACCACGCCCAGCCCGATGATGGCCGCCTCGATGCGGAAGGCGAGGTTGGGGGACATGCCCGGCTCGGGGCCTCGTGTCGTCATGACCGCACCGCCCGCCCGGCCGCGTCGAAGACGTGGGTCTGGCCCGCCTCGGGCACGAGGTGCAGCGTCTCGCCGACCGCGACCCGGTGGGCGCGCGGCAGCACCACGCGGATGTCGTCTCCGACCAGCGTGCGGGCGTGTATCAGCGTCTCGGCGCCCATCTGCTCGATCAGCTCGGCCTGGGCGGTGAAGGCGGTCGGCCCGGCGGCGTCGGCGAGGCCGACCGCGCGCGGGCGCATCCCTATGGTGACGCGGCCGGGCTTCAGGCGCGCCACAGCGGGGTCGACCGGCAGGCGCACCACGGTTCCCTCCATGCGAATCTCGGCAGTCGTACCCTCGGCGCCGATCAGGTCGGCGTCGATCAGGTTCATCTGTGGCGTGCCGATGAACGAGGCCACGAACGCGTTGACCGGCCGGGCGAACACCTCGTGCGGCGTGCCGATCTGCTCGATCGTCCCGTCGCGCATGATCGCGGTGCGGCTGGCCATGGTCAGCGCCTCGAGCTGGTCGTGGGTGACGATGACCGTGGCTTTCGACAGCCCCTGCAGCACCTCCTTAATCTGGCCGCGCATGGTCTGGCGCAGCTCCACGTCGAGCCGCGACAGCGGCTCGTCGAACAGGAAGCAGTTCGGGTCGCGGATGATGGCGCGAGCGACGGCGACGCGCTGTTTTTCACCCTCGGCGATCTGGCCGGGCAGACGGTCCAGGATGTGGGTGAGCTGCAGGGTTTCCGCCACGGCGCCGACGCGGCGGGCGCGCTCGGCGGCGGGGAGGCTCTCGGCGTGCAGCGGAAAGGCGAGGTTCTCGGCGACGGTCAGCGCCGGGTAGAGCGCATAGAACTGAAACATCATCGCGATGTCGCGCGCCTCCGGCGTGCGGTCGTTCATGCGCTGGCCGGCGATGATCACGTCGCCCTCGCTGGCCGCCTCGAGCCCGGCGATGATGCGCAGTGTCGTGGTCTTGCCGCAGCCGGAAGGGCCGAGCAGGCAGACGACCTCGCCAGGCGCGACCTCGAGATCAACCTCGCGCACGGCGGTGAAGGACCCGAAGCGCTTGGTGACGCGGCGGAGTGCGATCGTCGACATCAGCGGCGGGTCGGGACGGCGTGGGGGTGTGGGCGTTGCACGTTGCAAGAACGGGTCATCATGTTGATGTCATTACAGAAACCACTCGACGATTCACCGGATCGCAATCTTCGTTAACGGCATCGGACGCCATCAGCGCTTGACCGTGCCGAAGGTGACGCCGCGCAGCAGGTGGTTCTGCAGGAAGAACGTCACCAGCATCACCGGGATCATGAACAGCGTCTCGATCGCGGCGAGCAGGCCCCAGCGCACGCCGATGTCGCCGCCGATGGTCTGGGACATCGCCACCGGCACGGTGCGGGTCTCGACCCCGGTCAGCAAGAGCGCGAACAGGAACTCGTTCCAGGTCAGGATCAGCCCGAACACCGCGGTCGCGGCGAGGCCCGCGACCACCTGCGGCAGGCAGATGCGGAGGAACACGCGCCGGTCGGTCGAGCCGTCGAGCCGGGCGGCGTCCTCCACGTCGGGCGAGAGTTCGTCGAAGAAACTCTTCATCATCCAGATGGTGAAGGGCAGGTTGAAGGCGGTGTAGAGCAGGATGATGCCGGTGTAGGTGCCCGCGAGGCCGGTGACGCGGAACAAGAGCATCACCGGGATGATCACCACGATCGCGGGCAGCATCCGGGTGGTCAGGATGATGAACAGGTAGGTGTCGTTGCCCTTGAGCGGATAGCGCGAGAAGCCGAAGGCGGCGAGCGTGCCGATGATCAGCGCCAGCAGCACCGAGGCCCCGGCGATGAAGATCGAGTTGAAGAAGTAGCGCGAAAAGCCGGTGTCCTGCGCCTCGGCCCCGGCGGAGAACGAGCGCGAGAACACGTTGACGAAGTTCTGCAGCGTCGGCTCGAAGGCGAGGCGCTCGGGGATCAGGCCGAACAGCGTGGTGGGAAACAGCTTCGCGGGCACCGCGAGCGCGTCGCCGTGCTCCTTGAAGGCGGTCAGGATGATCACCAGCACCGGGAAGAAGTAGAGCAGGCTGATCGCGGCGGCGAAGGCGGTGCGGCCCCAGCCGGCCTGATCGACGCCGGTCGCGCGGGGCGCGAAGAGTCCGGCCATCACGCTTCCCTCGCCGAGCGACGGTTGGCGAGATAAAGGTAGAGGTTGGTCAGGACGATCACGGTGAAGAGCAGAACGTAGGAGAGCGCTGCGGCTTCCGAGGTCTTGTTGAACTGGATCGCCTGGCGGTAGACGAAGAGCGCAATGGTCTCGGTGCGCTGGCCGCCATCGGTGAGCAGGAACACCAGATCGAACAGCTTGAACGCCTCGATGGTGCGAAACAACAGCGCCAGCATCAGCAGCCCCTTCACGTAGGGAAACGTGATGAACCAGAATCGCCGCCAGGCCGGGACGCGGTCGATGGCGGCGGCCTCATAGAGGTGCTTCGGCACGCTGACGAGGCCGGCGAGCACCAGCAGCATCACGAACGGAGACCACATCCAGGCGTCAGCGATCACGATCGCGGCGATCGCGCCGGGCGGAGAGGAAATCAGCACGAAGTTCTCGTCGGTGAACAGGTTCGCCACCTGGCTGACGAGGCCGAAGGACGGATCGTAGATGTAGCGAAAGAACGCGCCGACCGCGACGAAGCTGAGCATCATCGGGGTCAGAACCAGGATCAGCAGGTAGCGGCGCAGCGGGAACTGCTTGGCGAACAGCAGCGCCAGCAGGAAGCCCACCACCATCTGCGCGGTGACGGTCAGCACGACGAACAGCGCGGTGGTGGTCAGCCGGTCCCAGACCACCGGGTCGGTCAGGGCGCGCTCGTAGTTCCTGAGGCCGAGAAAGTTCATCGTCTGACGGTCGGCGCGGTAGGCGAAAAACGACAGGCCGAGCGACCACAGCAGCGGAAAGATGTTCATCATCACCAGCACCGCGATGGCGGGCGCGACCAGCAAGCCGCCGGTGTAGCGACCCCAGGCGTTGACCACGGCGGTCAGCGCCACGAGGCCGGCGGCGACGAAGCCGACCCAGAATGCAGGCGACGGCGGCAGCGCGACCACGGCGAACGGGATGACGACGATCGCCCCGACGAGCGCGAGCCGCCAGTTGCGCCAGCTCGGCGCGAACAGGCCCGCAGGCGCCGGTTCGGGAAAGGTGGCGACGGTCATGGCTCTCGCGGGCGTCTGGAACGGAACGCGCGCCGGGGTGGCCCGGCGCGCGCGGGATCGTCAGGCGGGCCCTACTGGATCAGGCCCGCGTCCTCGAGCAGCTTCTGCTGGAAGGCGGCGACGGTGTCGAGGGTGGTTTTGGCGTCCTGCTGGCCGGTGATCGCGAGGTCGAACTGCTCCTGCTGCTGGACCAGCATCTCGAAGAACTGCGGGATGTGCCAGACGTCCTTCTGCCAGTCGAGGCCCTGCGCCCAGGTGCGGTTCCACGGCCGATAGGTGGTGTATTTCTCGTCCTCGTAGACCGCCTTGATCGCGCTCTGGCCGCCCTGTGAGGCGAACATGTGCTGCACGTCGGGGCTCAGCCACCACTTCACGAAGTCGACCGCCTCGGTGATCTGGGTGTCGTCGGCCCAGGTCATGATCACGAACGGCTGGCCGCCGATGTTGGCCCAGCGCGAGATCGTGCCGTCCGCCTGCTTCAGCCCGGGCGCGTTGGCGAAGACCACGCTGTCGGCGACCTTGGAGGTCTCGGGGTTGATCGCGCTCTCGGCGAAGCCGATCCAGTTGACGTTGAGCGCGGTCTTGCCCTCGCGGAAGATCTCGTCGGTGACGAAGATATCCATGCCGCCGGTCTGCACCACCGGCGGCATATACTGCAGCAGCCGCAGGTAGTGCTCGAACGCCGCGATCGCCTCGGGCGAATTCACCACGCCCTCGGCCTGGGCCGCCGGCACGCCGGTCTCGTCCCAGACGTCGGCACCGTATTGCCAGATGAAGCCGTTGATCTGCATGGTGTTGAAGTCGTAGCCCTTGCCGGCCTGGTAGGAGATGCCGTAAAAGTCTTCCGTCAGCGGCGCGCCCATCAGGTTGTCGCCGGCCTTGCGCTGGAAGAACTGGCCGATCTTCTCGAACATGTCCCAGTCCATCGCGTCGAGTTCCTCGACGGTGCAGGGCAGCTTCGCGCTGAACTTCTCCTGGAACGCGGCCTGCTCGGCCTCGTGGCACAGCACGTCCGAGCGGGCGTAGGTGACCAGGATGTCCGGCATCTGCGGGAAGCCGTAGATGTTCTCGGACTTGTGCGGATAGGTGGCGTAGGCCTGCAGCGGCGCCGGATGCATCCCGGCGAGCGTCGCCGCGAGTTCGGGGTCGGCGTCGATCAGGTCGTTGAGCTGGCGGTAGAAGCCGCCCTCGATGAAGGCGCCGAGCCACTGGCTGTCGGACACCGCCATGGTGTACTTTTCCTCGCCCGAGGTCAGCGAGGCGTTCAGCCGGGTGTAGTAGTCGGGCCAGGGGATGAAGTCGACTTCGAGCGTCACGGTGTTGCCCGAGGCGGGCTTGTAATGCTTGTCGAACAGATCCTTCATGATCCGGGTCGGGGGCCAGTCCGGCACCGCCATCGACAGGGTCACGTCTTCGGCCATGGCGGCCGTCCCCGCCATCAGCGCGAGCAGGCTCGCCGCGGTCAGGCGGGTCAGGGTCGGCGAAGTGGTCAGTGGCATCGGTCTTCCTCCCTTTCGACTTTCCGGTTCAGGTCGCGCGCTGGATCGCCGCGCCGTCGCCGGTATTGAACAGATGAACGGCTTTTGTGTCGATGACGACGGGGAACGTGTCGCCTCGCTTAACGCCGAGCGCGCGGGCCTCGGGCAGCAGCACCCGCAGCGCAGCGCCGTCGGTCGCGAGCGAGAGAATCGTCACGTCGCCGAGCGGCTCGATCAGGCTGACCGGCGCGCTGAGCGCCGCCGCGCCGTCGCCGTCGTCGCCCTCGGCGGGCCGGATGTCGGCGGGCCGGATGCCGAAGGTCACCGGCGCGTTCGGCGCGAGACCCTGGTGCGGGACCGCGATCGAGCCGAGCGCCGAGGTGACCGAGCGGCCGTCCGCCGTCACCCGGCCGTCGAAGAGGTTCATGTGCGGCGAGCCGATCTTCGACGCGACGTAGACGTTGCGCGGCCGTTCGTAGAGCGTGTCGGGCGTGCCGCGCTGGACGACCCGCCCCGCCTGCATCACCGCGATCTCCTCGCCCATCGACAGCGCCTCGAGCTCGTCGGGGGTGGCGAAGACGACCGTCGTGCCAAGCGTGCGGTGCAGCCGCTTCAGTTCGGCGCGCATGTCGTGGCGCAGCTTGGCGTCGAGGTTGGTCAGCGGCTCGTCGAGCAGCAGGATCCGCGGCCGGGCGATCAGCGCGCGCCCCAGCGCCAGCCGCTGCTGCTCGCCGCCCGACAGCGTGGCGGGCTTGTTGCCGAGCCGGTGACCGATGCGCAGCATCTCGGTGGTCTCGGCGATGCGCTTGGCGATCTCGGCTGCGGCCACCCCCGCCTCGCGCAGCGGATAGGCGAGGTTCTGCGCGACCGTCAGGTGTGGGTAAAGCGCGAAGGACTGGAACACCATCGCGACGCCGCGGCCGCGGATCGGGGCGTGGGTCACGTCGGCGCCCTCGATGCGGATCGTGCCGGCGTCGGGGCGCACCAGCCCGCAGATCGCACGCAGCGTCGTGGTCTTGCCGACCGACGACGGGCCGAACAGCGCGAAGAACCGGCCCTCGGCGACCTCGAGGTCGAGCCCGTCGAGCGCGACGGTCGCGCCGTAGCGCTTCGAGAGGCCGGCAAGGCTGAGCAGGGGCGCGGTCATGCCGTCATAGTCCCGTGGGCGCCCATCGCCCGGACTTTGCCGACGCCAGCACCGCGTCGGTCACCCGGTCGGTCTCGAGCGCATCGGCGAAGGTCGGCGCGGCGGGCTTGCCGCCGGTGAGGCCCTGCACGAAATCCGCGACCTGATGCACGAAGCTGTGCTCGTAGCCGATCGCGAGGCCCGGCACCCACCAGCGCCCCATGTAGGGGTGATCGCCGTCGGTGACGTGGATCGAGCGCCAGCCCCGCAGCGGCCCGTCGTCGCGATGGTCGAAATACGACAGCCGGTGCAGGTCGTGCAGGTCCCAGGCGATCGAGGCATGCTCGCCGTTGATCTCGAACGTGTAGGCCGCCTTGTGGCCGCGGGCGTAGCGGGTCGCCTCGAAGGTGGCGAGCGAACCGTTGGCGAAGCGGGCGAGGAACAGGGC
>JANOEW010000275.1:0-2196 GCA_031413475.1 Amaricoccus sp. | reverse complement strand
CAGAGGAGCCGTTCCAAGAGGCGCCGCAGGTGCACGCCGGCCACTTCGCGCCGGTACCAGGTGGATGCGAGCGCGTCGGTCGGCGGGTCGAGCCCCTCGACCGCGGCCGCGGCGGCGCGAGCAATCAGGTGGAGATCGAGCGTCGCACCTTCGAGGATGCGCTCGGCGGCCTGCGCGCGCAGCGGCATCGGGCCCATGGCGCCGAAAGCAATGCGTACGCCGCGCAGGCGGCCCCCATCGCGCGGCAGATGGGCGGCGATGGACAGCACGGAGACGCCCTTCGGCTTCACGCGGCTGACCTTGAGGAAGGCGAATGCGCGCGGATCGCGCGGCCGCGGCACCTGCACCGACGCGACGAGCCCGGCACGGTCGCGCTCGCGCAGGAAATCATCGATCGGCCGCTGCGCGCCGCCGACCGAAACGACGCGCGCGCCCAGCGCCAACAGCGCGACCGTCAGGTCGCCATAGGGGTGCGCCGCGAAGAGATTTCCGCCGATGGTCGCCATGACGCGCACCTGCGGCCCGCCGAGACCGCGCGCCACCGGATGCAGATGCGCAAGGTCACGTTCGGCCAGGATCATGGCCATGGTCACGCCGGCTCCGATCTCGACGCTGTCGAGCGATGGCCTGATCTGCCGCAGCGTCGGGTCGGATGTGCGCAGGATACGCCCCTGGAGCGCGCCGGCATTCACCTCGCGCATGACGAGCGTGCCGCCACCCAGATAGGTTCCGTCCGACCCGAGCGCGCGCTGCGCGTCGGCCAGGGTCGCATGGCTCTCCACCAGCACGGCCATCACGCGGATCCCTTCGCGAGATGGGCGCGGATCGCGTCGAACCCGCCCTGGTAGATATCCTCGCCGACCATGCGGGCGAGTTCGGCCTCGCGGCCGGCCGGTGTGTCGAAGCGGCTCTCCCATCGCCAGAAGGTGCGGTCGCCGTCGGTCACTGGTGCCAACCGCACATGGGCGACGTAGTTGAACAGCGGGATCGGCGTTTCGAGCAGACAATAGCTGTAGGCGAGATCCGCGTCGGAGAGCGTCAACAGGCGCTCGCGCAGTTCCGATCCGTCGCGCAGCCGGAAGCGGCGAACGCAGCCGACACGGTCGGAGGGCCAGCCGCGTTCGATCTGGCTCTCCGCCACCGGCGGGTGCCATTTGTCGTGGCCGTTGAAGTCGCGCAGCACACCCCAGACCGTCTCCACCGGCGCGTCGATCACGGTGCTCTTGACCACCTGCGGCATGGTCAGGACGTCATCTGGCGCTTGAGCGCCGTGAACCCGGCGAGGAAGACATTCTGCCCGATATTGGCCACGAGCTCGTCGGCGGCCTCGGGCGCGCAGTCGAATTCGGCCGTCCATTCCGCGAAGGCGCGGTCGCCATCGGTGATCGGGGTCAGGCGCAACGTCGCGACATAGCCCGTGAGCGGCATCGGGCTTTCGAGGATCGAGTAGGTGCAGAAAAAATCATAATCCGACAGCGCCAGCAATTGCTCGCGTAGGCGGTCGCCGTTCTGCAGGCGGAAGTCACGCACGCAGCCGACCCGGTCGGACGGCTCGCCATTCTCGATCCGGCTCTCACGCACGGCGGGCAGCCAACGCGGCAGTCCATTGAAGTCGCGCACCTTCTCCCAGACCCGGGCGACCGGCGCGTCGATGACGGAGCTGACATAGACCCGCGCCATTACTTGTCCCCACCCTTGGGCGCCTTGCGCGCACCCTCGGCAATGCGCTGGAGGTCGGAGGCCTCTCGGATCAGCCCGCCCTGCTTCGAAAGGTTTCCGCCGTCGATGCCGATATCGCTGAGCAGGTTGTCGATCAGCGGCGCCTGCACGCGGTAGCGCAGCGCCGCATTGATCACCTCGTCGGTCGGTGAGCCTTCGCGCCCCCCGCCGCCGCCCATGGCGCCATCGAGCTGCACGATGCGGATATCCTGGATCTTCTCCAGCGGCTTGACGCTGGCCGCCACGATCCCCTCGACATGCTCCAGCAGTTTGCGGCGGAACAACGAGTGGCGCGCCTCGTCGGTGAGGATATTCTCCGCCTCGTTCAGAAGCTTCTGCGCCTCGGCCTCGACCGCCGCACGCACCTTTGTCGCCTCTGCGGCGAGTCGCACCTCGGCGGCGGCCTTCTCGGCGATCAGGATGTCGACCGACTTCTGTCGGCTGGCGACCTCGGTCTCGCGGACGGTGCGCACCTTC
>JANOEW010000274.1:0-1776 GCA_031413475.1 Amaricoccus sp. | reverse complement strand
GTTCTCCGCCCGCTCCGCCTCGAGCATGCCGCCTTCGCCCGAGCACACGCCGGTGCCCGCGAGTTCTGCGCCGCGCGCGAGCGCGCGCTTGGCGTTGGCCGACAGCGCCCCGAAGCTCATGTCCGAGATCAGCAGCGGGATTTCCAGCCGCAGCGGCCGGGCAGCGTTCGGACCGATCACCACCTCGGTCCCCACCGGCGCGTCGTCGAGCCGCGGCGCGCGCGCCAGTTGGGCGGTGACGAACTGGATGTCGTCCCAGTCCGGCAGCCGGTCCCGCGGCACGCCCATCGCCGCGACCGGCCCATGCCCGTGCCCCGCGCCGCTGCGGGCGAGCGCCTGCGCGAGGCCCAGGTGCGGCTCCTCGGCGGTCCCGTGCGCGTCGGCGTAAAGCCCGAGATAGGCGTCGCGGTCGTAGGGCTGCGGATGATCCCGCGCCCAGGCCGCGATCTCGTCCGCGTCGACCCAGACCTGGCCGTCCGCGCGCCAGGCCTCGAACTTCCGCAGGACCTCGTGGTTGTCGTACTCGGAGACGCCGCTGTCGAAGCGATAGTCCCAGTTGTGCACCGGGCATATCAGGTTGGCCCCGTTCACGTGGCCATCCGCCAGCAGCGCGCCACGATGCAGGCAGCGCCCGTAGAGCACCGCCACCGCGTCGTCGTGGCGGATCACGACCAGATCGACGCCCCCGACAAGGGCATAGGCTGGTTTGCGGTCGTCGAGCGCATCCCAGGTCGCGATGGCCTCTGCGCGCATCCGCTCCGTGCCCCTGTCGTCAAAGCATCCCCGATCGACGGGCGCTTGTCCATCTCTACGACCGGCGACCGCATTGCGTTACACGGTCTGCCCTCCCAAAGTGGCTCCGCCGGGGTAACGGATCGCCTCGCCGCAGCGAACTGCTGACGAAAGAATTGGCGGGAGCTGGGGACGGACGATGGCGCTCGACGCGGAACTCGACTGGATCCGGGTAGCCCGGGCCGACGACCTGCCCGAAGGCCGGGTGATGACCGTCTCCGCCCGCGCCAAGGCGCTGTGCCTGTCGCATTTCGACGGCCGCTGGGCCGCGATGGACAACCGCTGCCCCCACCAGGGCGGCCCGCTCGGCGAAGGCTCGATCGAGCGCGGCGTCGAAGGCCGCTGCTGGATCCGCTGCCCCTGGCACGGCTGGGACTTCGACCCCTTGACCGGCGCGCCGCCGGGCGGCCACGAAGACAGCGGCCAGACGCTCTACCCGGTCGAACTGCGCGACGGCGCGGTGTTCGTGGGCCTTGCGCCCGAGCCGCCGCACACCCGCACCACGTCGGACGTCATCGCCGAGACGCTGGTCGCCTGGGGCGTGACCCGGGTGTTCGGCATGGTCGGGCACTCCAACCTCGGCCTCGCCGACGCGATCCGCCGCCGCGAGGTCGCGGGCGAGATGGCCTATGTCGCGATCCGTCACGAGGGCGCCGCGGCCTTCGCCGCCTCGGCCTACGGCAAGCTCACCGGCCGCCCCGCCGCCTGCCTGACCATCGCGGGGCCCGGCGCCACCAACCTGCTGACCGGCCTCTGGGACGCCAAGGTCGACCGCGCGCCGATCCTCGCGCTGACCGGCCAGGTCCAGACCCAGGTGTTCGGCCCCGGCGCCTTCCAGGACATCGACCTCGCCGCCGCCTTCCACGCCGTGACCCGCTTCTCCCAGACCGTGCTCCCGAGTTCCAACCACGCCGAGCTTGCCGCCCTCGCCTGCAAGACCGCCCTCGTCGAGCGCGACGTCGCGCACCTGATCTTCCCCGACGA
>JANOEW010000273.1:0-6299 GCA_031413475.1 Amaricoccus sp. | reverse complement strand
GGAACAGCCTGATCCACCAGTTCCAGGGCATTGTCTCCCGAGGTGTTGAGAAATTCGAAGACGTCGATCGCCTGCCAGCCGCGGATCTTGTTGAAACTCGCGACGCTCACGTCGATGACGTAGGTGTCCGCCTCCGTGCCGCCCTCCAGCACGTTCGACCCGCCGCGCGCCTCGAGCCGATCGGCGCCGGTCCCGCCGACGAGGTGGTCTTCCTTCTCGCGGCCGATCAGGATGTCGGCGCCGCCGTTGCCGATGATCAGGTTGCGCTCGCCGGCCGTGCCGTTCATAGTGTCGGCGCCGGCCGTGCCGCCCGTGGTGCGAAGATAGGCGTGAAACGCCGAATCCTGCAGGTTGTCCACGTCGCTGTTGCGCTTGATCACGTCGCTCAGCGTCGTCGACCACAGCTCATCGAGTTCGGCCGCGCCAAACTCGATGCGGTTCTGGCTCCAGAACGGGTCCCCGGCGCGCAGCCGCATGAACTGATCGACCAGCACCGCCCGGAAGGTTTCGCCGACCATTCCGCCTTGGACCGCGTCCTCCGCCAGCCCGCCGACCCACAGGTCGATCTTCGAAAGATCGCCGCCGTAGGCCGTAGAAAGCCGGTTCGCCACGTCCGGGATCGAGCTGATCTGGTCGAAACTCGTGATCGGATCCAGCTGGAGAAACGCGCGCATCTCCATGTAGCTCGGCAGCCCGTGGTCGCGTCCGCGCTGGATGTTGAGCGCGGCGAGGTCCTGGCCGACCAGGCCGGGACCGGGGTTGAACAGAAACGAGCGCACGTCCTCGACGACGAAGGTGTCGAGCTCCTGCGACTTCGTGGTCGACATGCCGCGAAGGATCGCCTCGATCCCGGTCTGCTCGACCACGCCGCGCGTCCCGAACGCATCGCGCAGCGCGAGGTTGCTCAGCGCCACCGAGCCGTCTTCGTTCATGCGGAAGATCGACGGCGACAGCAGCGTGTGCCCCAGCCGGTAGACCGCCGTCGAGAACTCGAGCGAGATCGCCGGGTTCACCGTCGGATCGAAGTCCACGTAGGTCGGAAGCGGCGCTCCGATCAGGATCGGCAGGAACTCGTTGTAGGTGATCGCCTGGATCGTTGCTTCGACCCGAGCGCGCGCTGCCTCGAAAATCTGCGCCGTCTCGAGGCTCGTGCCGGCGTCGATGATCTCCTGGACGATCCGGTTATGCTCGCGCGCGAACAGCGCCTGCATCGACACCAGCGCCACGTTCTCATTGGCCCGGGTGTCGCCGGCGATCGCGCCGTTGCCGAAGATCGGGTGGCCCACCGCGAAGTCGATCGTTCCGTCCGCGGTGAGATGCAGCTTCGCCGTCCCCGGCACCAGCAACGCATCCAGCTTGGCCTGGCTCGAGCCATAGACCATCGATCCGTCGATGAATGCGGTGATCTCGTTGGAGAATTCGCGCGGTGCGCCGTCGACCCCGGTTCCGGGGTCGGGAAGGGAGCGATTGAAACTAAGCGAGGTCACGCCCGCCGGTCCGAATATCGGATCGCCCGCTGGGACCAGGATCGGCCCCGTACCGGCGACGGCTCCGTTGGTGTCCGTCTGGTCGAGGTCGTGGTCGAGGAACTGGCCCCAGACCCAGAGCAGGCTGGAGAACCCGCCCTCGTTCGGCTTGTCGATATGCACCCCGTCGGCGTCGGTCTGCTTGAAGACCGCGTTCGAAATCGCGCGCGGGTTGCCGCGGTCCGCCCCGTCCACGAGCGCCCCGGTGCCGTCGTCATACCAGACATTGCCGGAGAGGCGGATCTGCGTTTCGCCTGCGGCGCCTCCGTCGGAGGCGTTGGCGCCCGGCCGGTCGCCGTTCGCCGGCCGCGGCGCAAAAACAATCGTCGGATCAAACGTATCAGGCATCGGACCTACCCCCCGAAGATTGCGGTGAGAATACAAACAGCGCAGCGGATCAGGTCCCGGGTGGGGGACTCAGGCCAGAACCATTAAGAAAGTCTTACCACAAGTTCGCATCAAAGGAAGCGATTCCTTCGTCGGTTTCGCAGTGCACAATTGCCGCATTCTCGATGCGAGCAACCGCGCCAACGATACGCGCCTGGGTTGAAATCCGAAATCAACCCTCTGTTCATTGGTTTTCGTGTCGGGAGCGCCGCTGGCGCGCGGATCGCTCACGCCCGATGGGCGGCGCGTCGGCGCGGTCTTCCGCGAGGCGCCTTGCAACTGCGAACGATCGCCGCGCCCCCGCGCGGAACGACACCCGCGCCGCCGCCGCTGACGGGCGACCTCGCCCGCCGGTCGGTTGACATCGCCAAGCGTCGCCGCATCGTCCCGCATGCAGCACGTGGAGGCGGCGTGATCCGGACCAGCGTGGCGATCCTGTCCCTGGCGCTTCTGGCCATCGCCTTTCTGCGGATCGAGGCGCAGGGCGGCGGGCTCGCGACCCTGCGCGTCCACGTCGGCGACACCCCCGTCACCCTGCGCTTCCGCCCGGACGCGCCGCCGGCTCCGGCGGTCGTCATCGCGCATGGCTTCGCCGGCTCGCAGGGGCTGATGGCGCCCTTCGCCACGACGCTTGCCCGCGCCGGGTATGTCGCGGTCAGCTACGACATGCTCGGCCATGGCCGCCACCCGGCGCCGCTGGCCGGCGACGTGACCCGTGCCGATGGCGCCACCGCCGCGCTGCTCGCCCAGATCGCCGAGGTCGCGACCTTCGCCCGCGCCCAGCCGCAGAGCGACGGCCGCCTCGCGCTGCTCGGCCACTCCATGGCCTCGGACATCGTCGTGCGCGCCGCGCGCGCCACCGAACAAGAAGCGCGCACCGCGCGCGCCACCGAACAGGAAGCGCGCACCGCGCGCGCCACCGAGACCGAAGCGCGCGCCGCGCGCGAAGCCGAGACCGAAGCGCGCGCGTCCGAAGACGGTGAGCGGGGCGAGACCATCGATGAAGACGCCGCGACTGCGCCCGCTGGGGAACCATCCACCGCCGCAGATGCCGCGACCGCACCTGCCGTCGCCGCCACCGTCGCCGTCTCGCTCTTTTCGCCCGAGGTCACCGCCGACAGTCCGCGCAACCTGCTCGTGATCACCGGCGCCTGGGAGGCCGGCCTGACCGGCGAGGCCTTGCGCGTCGCCGGTCTCGCCGCCGGCGCCCCCGCCGAACCCTTCGTCACCGTGGGCGACCCGGCCGCCGGCACGGCACGGCGCGCGGTCCTGGCGCCGCGCGTCGAACATGTCGGCGTGCTCTACAGCCCCGTCGCGCTCGCCGAGGCCCGCGACTGGCTGAACCTCGTCTTCGCCCGCGGCAACCCGACCGATGCGCCCCCCGACGCCCGCGGCGGCTGGCTCGGCATCTGGCTCGTTGGCGTGCTCGGCCTCGCCTGGGGCCTCGCGCCCCGCCTGCCACGCCTCGCACCCGAACGCCCGCGCGTCACGCCGCGCCGCGCCGCCTTCTTCGCCGCGCTCGCGGTTCCCGCGCTCGCCGCGCCGCTGATCGCCACGCGGCTGCCGCAGGGCCTGCTGCCCGCGCCGGTCGCCGACTATCTCGCCGCGCATTTCCTGGTCTGGGGCCTGGCCGGCCTGCTGATGCTGCGCCTCGGCGGCTGGCCCGCGCTCGCTCCGCCGCCGCCGCTCCGCCTCGCCGCCGCGACCGCGGCGCTCGTCGCCTTCGCGCTCGTCGCGCTCTACTGGCCGGTCGACCGCTTCGTCACCACCTTCGCGCCGCAGCCGACGCGGATGGCGCTGCTCGCAACCCTCGTTCTCGGAATGCTTCCCTATTTTCTTGCGGACGAGGTCCTGACCCGGGCGTCCGCAGCTCCGCTCGGCGCCTACGCGCTCGCGAAACTTGCGTTTCTTGCTTCGCTCGCCTTCGCCATCGCCCTCGACCCCTCCCGGCTGTTTTTCCTGATCCTGATCCTGCCGGTGATGGTGATCTTCTTCACGCTGTTAGGCCTGATCAGCCGCTGGAGCTTCGACGCCACCGGCTCGCCGCTGCCCGCCGCGCTCGCGAACGCCGCGCTTTTCGCCTGGGCGATCGCGGTGACGTTTCCGATGCTCGGGCGCTGAGGTCAGCGACGGCGACGGCCGGTGACGTCGGACCTGCCGACCACGTCGGAGCGGCCGACCACGTCGGACCGACCGACCACATCGGAGCGTCCGACCACGTCGGACCTGCCGACCATGTCGGAACGCCCGGTCAGCGTGTTGATCGGGTCGGCGATTTCGCTGCCGAGCAGGATGTCCTCGAGCCAGCCGGAGGTGATGTCGATCCGGATCGAGTGGTCGAGCCGGTCATAGGCCCACATCCGCACCTCGGACGCGAAGGTCTCGTCCTTGTACTCGATGCCGAGAATGCTGAGCGCGATCCCGTCGTCCCCCGCCGACACCGCCATGCCGGGGCCGTGCACGACGTAGACCGAGGGCACATAGAGCTTGTAGTAGTGGCCCTCGTAGCTGAATCCGTAGATCCGCGCGAGCTTGACGTCGTCTTTCTCAAGAATCTGGGCAAGCTGGTTCGACTGATAGGGCGTTTCGTTGGCCGCGTTGTCGATCCGCTCCACGCTCAGGCCCTGAAAGACCCGACCGTACATTCGGATCAGGGCGTGAGAGAGCAGCGTTTCCCCGAGACCCTTCCGTCCTACTTCGTCTGCCAAGGTCGCCTCCAATAATTGAAGAGCTCAGACAAGCAACGATTCGATTAGTCTACATCTTTCTTGGCCCGATTTCCAACGTCCGTTGCGGATGTTGAATCATCTTCCCCGCCATGGCGCAGGCGCCGATCGATGCGTGCGCGCGGCGCCGGACGTCGGTGAGCGTCGCGATCCGGGTCCGGCGCTCGACGTAGCTCAGTCGCCGCCAGCGCGCCGCCGCCTTCCGATCCTCGGCCAGCAGGGGACGCGGGTCGATCCCGCGCCACAGGAAGTTCTCGAGGAAAGCGGGGCCGATCCGCTCGATCCCGAGCTCGGCGGCGGCGCGGATCATGCCCGCCGCCACCGCATCGAACGTGAGGTCCTCGGCGTCGATGGTCCGCATCGTGCGCGCCATGCAAAGGCCGACCGCGTCGCGGGCCCCTGCAAGCGCGCGGCGAAAGTCGCCGGCGCGCCGGGCGAACGCCTCGGCGGAGCGGGTCGCGACCGAGTCGAACGCCGCGTGCACCTCGGACTCGTCCCAACCCCGCGCATCCAGGCGAGGCGGGATCACCCCGGCGCGCACGAGGTTGTCCTGGTAGAGATCGACGAGCACGTCGAACACCGCCCCCGTCAGCGGCAGCGACGCGTGGTGCACCGTGCGGCCGAGGCCGCGATGGTCCACCCATTCGCCATCTTCGGTGAGGCTGAGGTCGGCGAGGTCGGCGACGGTGACCTCGTTGTCGGCGACCCGGATCTGCTCGACCTTCGACATCTCGCCGATTCGCGAGACCAGGTTCAGGACATAGAGGTTGCCGCCGGTCTCGGCGAGCATCCGGTCGACCACCTGCGGGAAGCGCAGCGCGGCGATCAGCGCGATCAGGTCGGAAAACGATTCCTGAAACGCGAGGTAGCCCGCCGTCATCCGCGACAGCGCCGGCGCGCCCACTTCGGAGAACAGGATGGCGTGGCCGGTCTCGTGCGCGATGACGTCGAAGTTGAGCGCGAACAGTTGCGGCACGCCCGCTTGGGTCGCGCGCACGCCGGTCTCGATGAACCCCGGTCCGGAATGGGCGTTGTCCCAGTCGAGCATCGGCACCAGTTCGAGCTGCGGCAATTGCGGCGCGTGCCACCAGACGACCGGTCGCCCGAGGTAGCCCTCCCAGACGTCGAGAGTGCGTCGGATCCCGCCGAAGAGATGCTGGCACAGAAACTGCGGACAATCGACCGGCACCGTGTCGAAGTTGCCCCACGGGTCGGGCGCCGCCGGCGGCAGGGCCGCGCCGCGATAGGGCGGCATGTAGTTCGGCGGCTCGTAGGGTGCACGCTTGTCGACCGGCAGGACCGTGCGCAGGGTTGCGTCCGCGGGACCGGCGGCCACCGAGCCCGCAGGCGAAGACAACACGACCACCACGGGCTCGTCGAAGCCCTCGGTCTGCGGAAACAGCCGGACCAGCGTGCCGTTCATTGCGGGCCTCCCCTGGGTTGCGCCCCTGCCGCGAAGCGGCCGTCGAGCCGCAGCTCGTCGAGCATTGCCCGGGCCAGCCGCTCGGGCCCGGCCTGCTCGGCGAGCATGTCCAGCCGCGCCTCGTCGCCGAGCAGCCGCTCCAGGTCGACCGGCGACAGGGCGTTCGCGGCGAGCCAGGCGTCGAGGTCGTCGCGTGCGAGCAGCGCCCGGTCGTGGCGAAAGGCCCCGAGCGTGGCC
>JANOEW010000272.1:0-12196 GCA_031413475.1 Amaricoccus sp. | reverse complement strand
GTGCGGCCGCTACCTCGTCAACTCCGGGTATGCTTCAAGCTAAAGTCATCAGACTCTAAGAAGTCGTAACCGCCGCAGGATTAATCATTTCAAAAGTTTACCTGTTTGTCCGCGCGCGGACACTGCGTGGATCGGGGCCGGCGCGGGGCTTTCGCACGGGTCGCTCTGAGCGTCCCTGTGCGCAGTGCGGGACCGCGGCCCGGCGGATGGGACTTGCCTTCGGCCGGCACGGCGGACAACGTCGAAGCCGCCATGAAGCGGGAACGGGGCATGTCGGGCGCGCTGGCGCATTGGGCGGAATCGGGGCCGGACAAGGTGGCGACCTGGGCGGGCAGCCTCGCCGACTTTGCCCGGCCGCTGCGCCAGGACGAACTCGCGGACGCCGACCGGATCACCACCGTCGTCCTGCCGCTCGGTCCCTACCGCAACCTGACGACCATGACCGCGGCGCTGTTCGCGTTCCACCCGAACGCGGTGGTGCTCAACCACGCCGCCGACCGCATCTTCGGCTCGCGCAGCGATCCGTTCGCCGCGCTCGACCCCGCGCGCTGGCGGCGGTTCAAGGCGACGGCGCTGCGCCTGCTCGCGCACGGGCGCAAGAGCAGCTACGGCGGCAACGTGCTCTTGTCGCACGCCTTCCGCACCGGCCCGCTGCGCCCGCTCTACCACGCACGGTTCGGCGACACCCTGCGCAAGCCCGCGGCGACGACGCTGTTCTGGAAGGACTCGATGCGGTTCCAGAACCGCTTCGAGTCGGGCCGGCCGCCGATCGAGGCGTTTTTCGCGGCGCATGATCAATCCCGGTTCGTCTTTCCGGTGCGCAACCCGATGGATTGCACGCGGTCCAACCTCGCGACCGGCCACGCCCGGCATCTGGTTCCGATGCCGGAGCGGCAGTTCGGCCCGGTGCTGACCCGCATCCTGCAGGCGCTGCGCTGGTTTCGTCTGCGTGAACGGGCGGCGCCCGACCGGTTCTGGAGCTTCACCGAGGACGAACTCGGGGACGGGTTTCTCGACCGCTTCGCGGCGTTTTGCCGTGTGCCCGAAGACGCGGGTTGGCGCGAGGACGGGCCGCGGACGATCGAGATCGTGCCGAAGTCCGAGCATACCGAGGAGCGGCGAACGCTCTATGTCAAGCTCGTGGGGGGGCTCTTCGCCGACGATTTAGAGATGCGCGCCCGACTGGAGCGGTTCCTGTAATCGGCGCGAGCGCGGCGGCGGCCGGCTCGGCGGGCCGGCGGCGCTCGCCCTGGGCCTCTTGCTCGCGGTCGCGACGACGATGGCGCTGGCGTCGAGGGCGGCGTCGCGGCTCAACGGCCAGGCGCTGGAGCTGTTCGACGGCGACGGAGCGCCGCTGGCGCTGCGAGGCGCGCCTCCCGCGCTGAGCGCGGCGCCTGCAGGCGCCTGCGGGTCGCCTTGACAGCCGGCGCAGATCGGAGCGACAGTTTCGCACGCGGGGTCCGGGATCGATCCGGTCGAGCCGGCTCCGCGACCGGAGGGCAACGGGCATGACCGTCAGGAACATTATCGGCGCGAAGAAGATCCAGCACATCGTCACGATCAAGCCCAACGAGCTGGTGCGGACCGCCGCGGAGGTGCTCGCCAAGCACCGGATCGGCGCAGTGATCGTCAGCCGCGATGGCGAGATCGTCGACGGTATCCTGTCTGAGCGCGACATCGTGCGGGCGCTCGGCACCGTCGGGATTGGCTGCATGGCGCAGCCCGTGCAGGACCTGATGACATCCGAGGTGATCGGCTGCCACCCCGACGACTCCGCGATCTCAGTCATGGAGAAGATGTCGGACGGCCGCTTTCGCCACATGCCGGTGGTCGAGGGCGCCCGGATGATCGGCGTCATCTCGATCGGCGACGTGGTCAAGGCCCGCCTCGCCGAGATCGAGAACGAAAACACCGCGCTGACCGGCATGATCTCGAATTCCTGGTGACGCGCGCGACATAATCGCGTCACGAACGCCAGCGACCCTTGACCGAACCCACGCAATAATGTTGCCTGACGCCGAACGGCGCAGACCGGCGGGGACATGATGCGCATCGGGCTCTATCCGGGGACGTTCGATCCGGTCACGCTCGGCCACACCGACATCATCCGCCGCGCCTGCACCCTGGTCGACCGGCTGATCATCGGCATCGCTATCAACCGCGACAAGGGACCGTTGTTCAGCCTTGAGGAGCGGGTGACGATGGTCGAGACGGAGAGCGCGCCGCTCGCCGCCGCCGCTGGAGTCGAGATCGTGGCGCATCCGTTCGAGAACCTGCTGATCCATTGCGCCGCCGACGTCGGCGCCAGCGTGATCATCCGCGGCCTGCGCGCGGTCTCGGATTTCGAATACGAGTTTCAGATGGTCGGCATGAACCGGGCAATGAACGACAGCGTCGAGACCGTCTTCCTGATGGCCGACGCGCATCACCAGGCGATCGCCTCGCGGCTGGTCAAAGAGATCGCCCGGCTCGGCGGCGACGTCTCCGGCTTCGTGCCGGCGCCGATCGCTGCGGCGCTGACCGCCAAGTTCGCCGCCGCGCGGAACCGACCGCGGGCGAATCCGACGCCCGGCGGAAGCGGGCGCGACTGAGGGAGGGACGCGCCTTGGGTCTGGTCGGCATCATCCTGTCGCTGCTGCTGTTGATGTATCTCGCCTATCGCGGGATCAACGTGCTGATCCTGGCGCCGATCCTGTCGCTGATGGCGGTGCTGTTCGCCGGCGGACTGCCGATCCTCGGGACCTACACCCAGGTGTTCATGAAGGCGCTGGGCGGCTATCTGACCACGTATTTCCCGCTGTTCATGCTCGGGGCGATCTTCGGCAAGCTGATGGCCGACTCGGGCTCGGCCCGGCAGATCTCGCAGTGGATCGTCGACAAGCTCGGGGCCGAGAACGCGATCGTGGCGATCGTGCTCGCCTGTGGCATCCTGACCTATGGCGGCGTGTCGCTGTTCGTGGTCGCCTTCGCGGTCTATCCGATCGCGGTGGCGCTGTTTCGCCGCGCCGACGTGCCGAAGCGGCTGATCCCGGCCACGATCGCGCTCGGCTCGTTCACCTTCACCATGACCGCGCTGCCTGGCACGCCAGCGATCCAGAACGCGATCCCGATGCCGTTCTTCGGCACCACGCCCTTCGCGGCGCCGATCCTCGGCACGCTGGCGGGCCTGATCATGTTCGGCGGCGGCGTGCTGTGGCTGCGGATGCGGGCCCGCGCGGCCGCGAGACGCAAGGAAGGCTTCGGCCAGCACCCCCGCACCGACGCCGACAGTGCGCTCGCCGCCGATGCGCCGCTGCCGAGCTTTTCCATCGCCATGGCCCCGGTGGTGTCGGTGATCGTGCTGAACGCGCTCCTGACCTACTTCATCATCCCCAACATGGACACCGCCTTTCTCGCCGACGCGCGCTACGGCGCCACCACCATCGAGGCGGTCCGCGGCATCTGGGCGATCATCGCCTCGCTGGTGATCTCGATCGTGCTGGTGATCGCGCTGAACTGGGCGCGGCTGACCGACCTGAAAGAGAGCGTGAACAAGGGCACCATGGGATCGCTGCTGCCGGTGTTCAACACCTCGTCCGAGGTGGGCTACGGCGCGGTGATCGCCTCGCTGCCGGCCTTCGCGGTGATCCGGGACGCGGTGCTGAACATTGCCCCGAACAACCCGCTGATCTCGCTGGCAGTGGCGGTCAACGTGCTCGCGGGCATCACCGGGTCGGCCTCGGGCGGCATGTCGATCGCGCTGCAGACGCTGGGGCCGCAGTTCGCCGAGATGGCGCAGGCCGCCGGCATCTCGCCCGGCCTGATGCACCGCGTCGCGGCGCTGTCCTCGGGCGGCTTCGACGCGCTGCCGCACAACGGCGCAGTGATCACCCTTCTGGCAATTTGCGGACTGACCCACAAACAGAGCTATCCTGACATCTTCGTCGTCGCCGTGGCGATCCCGGTCGTCGCGACGATCGTGGTGGTGCTGCTGGGGTCGATCGGGATGTGACGCCCCGCCGCGCTCAGAAGCGCTGCGGCACGTAAAGCTCGTCCGGCAGGACCTGGCGCTCGTAGTCGGGACAGAAGACCCGCTCGGGCAGGACGATGTCCTCGCTGGGGACCTCTTCGTAGGGCAACTGGTCGAGCAGATGCGCCATGACGTTGAGGCGGGCGCGTTTCTTGTCGTTGCCCTCGACGATGTACCAGGGGGCCTCGGGGATGTTGGTGCGGGCGAACATCTCCTCCTTGGCTTTTGTGTAGTCCTCCCAGCGCACCCGGCTCTGCAGGTCCATCGGCGACAGCTTCCACTGCTTCATCGGGTCATGGATGCGCATCAGGAAGCGCATCTGCTGCTCCTCGTCGGTGATCGAGAACCAGTATTTGATCAGCGTCACACCCGAGCGCACCAGCATGCGCTCGAACTCGGGCACGTCGCGGAAAAACTCCTCGACCTGATCCTCGGTGGCGAAGCCCATCACCCGCTCGACGCCGGCGCGGTTGTACCAGGATCGGTCGAACAGCACGATCTCGCCGCCGGCCGGCAGATGCGGCACGTAGCGCTGGAAGTACCATTGCCTGGTCTCGCGGTCCGACGGCGCGGGCAAGGCGACGACGCGCACCACCCGCGGGTTCAGCCGCTGGGTGATGCGCTTGATCGCGCCGCCCTTGCCGGCGCTGTCGCGGCCCTCAAAGATCACCACCACCTTCTTCTTGGTGTATTGCACCCAGCTCTGAAGCTTGATCAGTTCGGACTGGAGGGTCAGCAGAGCGCGGAAATAGACCCGCCGATCCATCGAAGGCGGCCGCACGGTACGGTAGAGCCTGCGGATCTCCATCGACAGCGCCGGCTCGGAGATCTCGAGCTCGAGGTCCTCGTCCAGCATGTCGTCGAGTTCGGACTCGAGCCAGTCCACCGGGTCGGCGATATCTGCGGGCAGGGTCACGATCGGTCCTCCTGTGCGCTGAACCGCCCGAACCATATTCGGTTCGAACCGGCGGGATAGTGAAGCTTTTGCGACGGTGCGCAGCGGGGCCGTCCGGGCCCGAAGCCGCGTCAGCCGTCGGCGGCGCGCGCGCCGAACAGCGCCGATCCGACGCGAACATGCGTGGCGCCGTGCTCGATCGCGGGCTCGAAATCGCCGCTCATGCCCATCGACAGTCCTCCCAGCCCGTGACGGGCCGCCATCGCCGCGAGCAGGGCGAAATGCGGGACCGGGTCGTCCCTCTCGGGCGGAAGGCACATCAGGCCGGCGACCGGCAGGTCATAGACGCCGCGACAGGCCGCGAGAAACCCGTCGAGGTCGTCGGGCAGGACGCCGGCCTTCTGCGGTTCGGCTCCGGTGTTGACCTGGACGAACAGCGTCGGGCACGCGCCGCGGGCCTGCACCGCGCCGGCGAGCCTGACCGCCAGGCCGTCGCGGTCGAGGCTGTGGATCGCCGCGAACAGCCCGAGCGCCCGGGCGAGCTTATTGGTCTGAAGCGGCCCGATCAGGTGCAGCCGGACGTCGGGAAACGCCGCGCGCAGCGGCGTCCAGCGGCCCTCGGCCTCCTGCACGCGGTTCTCGCCGAACACGCGCTGGCCGGCGTCGAGCACGGCGCGCACCCGCGCCTCCGGCTGGACCTTGGACACGGCGATCAGCGTGACCGCCGCGCGCGGGCGTCCGGCGCGGGCGCAGGCGGCGGTAATCCGCGCCTCGATCTCGGGAAGGGACATGCAGCGCTCCGGCCGGACGAGGCCAGTCTAACCCGGCGTCGCGTCAGGGCAAGACCCCGAGACCCATACCAGGCCCGTGCCCCGAAACACGTTCGCCGCCGCGATCAGAACCGCATGGTGATGCCGAAATCGGCCATGGTGTTGCCGGCGGTGTCCTCGGCGACGCCGCCGATGACCCGCGCGCCGCCGCCCAGATCGTAGCTGGCGCCGAAGGCGTAGAAGTCGCCTTCGCCGACCAGACCGAAGCTGGTGTCACCGGTCGCGGTGATCAGGTCGCTGTAGAAGCCGTTGATGGTGAGCGCATCGAACGAATAGGCGAGGCTGACGATGATCTGCTCGAGTTCCGCGTCGTCTTGCCCGTCGGTGTCGAGATAGCCAACGAAGCCGCTGAAGTCGCCGAACGCCGCGGTCGCACCGACGGAAATCTGATCGTAGTCGGGCACGAAGTTGCCCGCCCTGGCGACGTATTCGGTGATCTCCGCGTAACCGGCGCCGAGGCCGATGGTGCCCGCTTCGAGTTCGATCAGGTAGTTGGCGCCAATCACGAAATTCTGCAGATCGCGGTTGGTGCTCAGTGAGATGCCGAGCGGGATCGCGTCGAAGTCGTAGTCGTAGCGCACCGTCGGGCGGCCGGTGTTGTCGCCGTCACGCACGAACCCCTGCCGGTCCGAGCCGGTGTCGTTGCCGTTCGAGCCGAAATAGATGTCGTCGAAGTCGTCGAACGAGGTCAGGCCGACCCGGCCCGTCGTGCTCTCGACGTTGCCGACGCGGAACTCGTCGGCGCCGTTGATGTCGCCGAAGGTCAGCGTGCCGTAGGAACCGGAGACGAAGACCGAGCCGCTGCGCTGGCCCACCGAGCTGCTGTCGCCGGTGCCGGCGCCGCCGGCGTTGTCCGCGCGAATCTCGGCGCCGAACGCGATGCCGCTGTCGGACTCGCCGGTCATGCGCACGCCGAAGCGGACGCGCGAGACGGCGCGCAGATCCTCGTTGCCCTCGAGCTCGTTGTCGGGGATGCGCTCCTGTGCCGTCACTGGGTTCCCGTCGTCGTCGAGCACCGGATCGCCGTCGGCATCGAGGACCGGCACCGTTCGCGTGGTCGCCTCGGTGTCGAGTGCGCCGCTGTTGGTGATGTTGTAGCCAAGACCCAGCCGCGCGTTGCCGAACAACGCGATTTCCGCGAATGCCGGACCGGCGGCTGTCAGCGCTGCCAGACCAGCGAACCAAACGACGCGCATCGAATATCCCCCTATCGTCTCAATACAGCACTATCGGCGTGACGTGACAGAGTCATGTCAGCCGGTGTGTTTGGTCCAAGACCCGCGGTGGTGTGGCCCGATCGCAACAAAAAAGGCGGGCTTGCGCCCGCCTTTTCCACATTCCGATCCTTGATGGATCAGAACGCCATCTTGATGCCGAAGTCGGCGACGGTCGCGCTGTCGACTTCGGAGATGTAGTCGTCATTGACCGCGAAAGTGCCGTCGCCGTTGTCGGTGAACGCATCGCCGCGCGCGTCGCGGCCGTAGGTCTGCGCCACGCCGAAGTTGACCGACGCGCCGCCGCCGAGGTCGTACTGGACCGAAGCGCCGTAGCTATCCTTGTCGTCGAACACGTCGACCGGACCGTTGGCGGTCATGATCGTGGCGTAGTAGGCGCTCACGCTCCAGGCGTCGAAGGTGTAGCCGAGGCCGACGTTCAGCACGTCGAGGTCGCCGCCGACGATGCCCGAGCCCTGGTTGTAGTCGGCGCTCGCCGCCGTGTAGACCACGCCGCCGGAGAAGCCGCCGAACGTGCCGGTCGCGCCGACCGACCACTGCTCGCCGCCACGGACTTCGGTGCCGCTGGTGGTGGTGAACTCCTGGAAGTCGTAGTAGCCGACGCCGCCGGTGACGCTGCCGCCGCCGAACTCGGCGGTGTAGCTCGCGCCCACGCCGACGTCGTTGAGGTTGCGGTTGGTCGAGGCCGAAAGGCCGAAGCCCTCGAAGTTGTAGTCGTAGCGCACCGTCGGGCGCGCCTCGGGGTTGTTGGCGAAATTGATCGAGTCGTCGCCGAAGCCGCCGCCGTTCGAGATGAACGGGGTCTCGTTGAAGTCGCCGAGGCCGGTCACCGACAGGTTGCCGTTGGCGTCGCCGACGTGCTGCTCGTCCGCGCCGTTGGTGTCGCCGAACGTCAGGGTGCCCCAGGCGCCCGAAACGAACACGTCGCCGTCGGTCTGGCCCGAGCCGCTGGAGGCGCCAGTGCCGCCGCCATTGGCGTTGTCGGCGCGGATCGTGGCGCCGAAGGTGATGCCGCTGTCCGACTCGCCGGTCATCGTCACGCCCCAGCGGACGCGGGAGACGGCGCGCAGGTCCTCGGTGCCTTCGAGCAGCGTGTCGACCGTGGTTTCTTCCTCGACGAGCACGTCGGTGGTCGTGCCGTCGGGGTTCAGGATCGTCTCGGTGCTCGTGGTGGTCGCGGTCTCGGACCGCGTCGCCTCGAGATCGGCGGCGCCGTTGTTCCGGATGTTGTAGCCGATACCGAGGCGCGCGCTGCCGAACAGCACGATCTCGGCCGAGGCCGCGCCGCCGATCGCCAGGCTGGCGAACGCGGTCGTGGCGAAGAGAATCTTTTTCATCGCTTTCCTCTTGTCTTCTAGTTCGAAGCCCATCTCAAATCCGGGGGGCCGGATCGGATAAGGATGTATTCACTCACCGCCCCGGTTACGGTCAAGCGAATGGCAGGAGCGCAGCCGTTTGCGTCGGGGATTGATGCAGCTATGCCACAGTGACCGGAACGCCCGTTCCGGCCTTTGCCCTTGCCCGCCGCCGCAGCGGACGGTAGGTACCCGCAAGAAGCTCGGATTCCGGGATAGGTTGCGCGTGACGAGGCGTTTGCGGACATTCGGCCTGCTCGTCGGACTGGCGGCGCTGGCCGGCTGCGGTGGCCGGCAGCAGACGCCGGAGGGCCAGGCGCGGGCGCAGGTCAACGCCGAGCGCGCGCGCCAGCAGAGCATCGACACCGCGCTGGGCGACCGCACGTCGGCGTCGACCCAGGTCACCGAGCGCGCGACGATCTGGGATCTGTTCTCGCCAGGGGCCGAGCCGGAGCGGCAGATCGGCGTCAACCGCTTCCTCTGGGCCGCCTCGCTCGACATACTGTCGTTCCTGCCGCTCGAGGGGGCTGATCCGTTCTCCGGCGTGATCGCCACCGACTGGGGACGGCTCGCCGGCGACCCGACGCCGGTCCGGGTCACCGTGCTGATTTCCGAGGCCGCGCTCGACGCCCGCTCGCTGCGGGTTGCGGCCTTCCGCCAACAGGGCGGCCGCGCCACGCCGGTCTCGACCGCCGACAACCGCCAGCTCGAGGACGCCATCCTGACCCGGGCCCGGCAGCTGCGCATCGCCTCCGAGCGTCGCTGACGGCCCGGCGCGCAGAGAGGACCCGGCCATGTCCCGCTACGACGCCCGCGCCGTCGAGGCGCGCTGGCAGGCCGCCTGGGAAGACGCCGGCGTGTTCCGCGCCACCCATGCCCCGGGCCGCCCGAAATACTACGTCCTCGAGATGTTCCCCTATCCCTCCGGGCGCATCCACATGGGCCATGTCCGTAACTACACCATGGGCGACGTGGTGGCGCGCTACAAACGCGCCCGCGGCTTCAGCGTGCTGCACCCGATGGGCTGGGACGCCTTCGGCCTTCCGGCGGAGAACGCCGCGATCGAGCGCGGCCTGAACCCCGGCGTCTGGACCTACGCCAACATCGCCGCGATGCGGGCGCAGATGAAGCCGTTCGGCTGGGCGATCGACTGGAGCCGCGAGTTCGCCACCTGCGACCCCGCCTATTACGGCCAGCAGCAGCGGCTGTTCCTCGACATGCTCGCCGCCGGCCTGGTCACCCGCAAGGCCGCCGTGGTCAACTGGGATCCGATCGACCTGACCGTGCTCGCCAACGAGCAGGTCGTCGACGGCAAGGGCTGGCGCTCCGGCGCCCCCGTCGAACGGCGCGAGCTGACCCAGTGGTTCTTCCGCATCTCCGACTATTCCGACGAGCTGCTCGCAGCGCTCGACGGCCTGACCGCCTGGCCGGAAAAGGTCCGGCTGATGCAGAAGAACTGGATCGGCAAGAGCCGCGGCCTGCAGTTCCGCTTCCGCACCGTCGACGCGCCCGCGGGCTTCGGGGAACTCGAAGTCTACACCACCCGCCCCGACACCATCTTCGGCGCGAGCTTCGCCGCGGTAGCGCCCGACCATCCGTTGGCGCGGGCGCTGGAGGCGCGCGACCCGGCGGTCGCCGCGTTCGTCGCCGAGTGCCGCCGCACCGGCACCTCCGAGGCGGCGCTCGAGACCGCCGAGAAGCGCGGGATCGCCACCGGCGTGCGGGTGGTCCACCCGTTCGACGCCGGGATCGAGCTGCCGGTCTACGTCGCCAACTTCGTGCTGATGGACTACGGGACCGGCGCGATCTTCGGCTGCCCGGCGCACGACCAGCGCGACCTGGACTTCGCGCGCAGCTACGGCCTCGACGTGGCGACGGTGGTCAGCCCCGAGGGCCCCGGCTTCACCGTCGGCGAAACGGCGTTCACCGACGAGGGACGCCTCATCAACTCGCGCTTCCTCGACGGGATGACCATCGACGAGGCCAAGGCCGAGGTTATCGCCCGCATGGAGGCGGCAGGGCAGGGCGAGGGCGTCACCAAATATCGCCTGCGCGACTGGGGGATCAGCCGCCAGCGCTTCTGGGGCTGCCCGATCCCGGTGGTGCACTGCCCGGCCTGCGGCGTCGTGCCGGAGCGCGCCGAGAATCTGCCGGTGCGACTGCCCGAGGACGTGACCTTCGACAAGCCCGGCAACCCGCTGGAGCATCACCCGACCTGGGCGCAGGCGGCCTGTCCGGCCTGCGGCGGCCCGGCGCGGCGAGAAACCGACACCATGGACACCTTCGTCGACTCGTCCTGGTATTTCGCCCGCTTCACCGCGCCGCACGCCGCGACGCCCACCGACCTGGCCGCCGCCGGCTACTGGATGAACGTCGACCAGTATATCGGCGGGGTCGAGCACGCGATCCTGCACCTGCTCTACAGCCGCTTCTTCGCCCGCGCGATGATGCGGACCGGCCACCTGCCGGCCAGCGCGATCGAGCCTTTCGACGCGCTGTTTACGCAAGGAATGGTCACCCACGAGACCTACGCCACCCCCGGCCCCGACGGCCGCGCGGTCTGGCGCGAGCCCGCCGAGGTGATCCGCGACGAGACCGGCGCGCGTCTCCCGGACGGCACGCCGGTCGAGATCGGGCCCTCGATCAAGATGTCGAAGTCGAAGAAGAACGTGGTCGACCCCGACGCGATCGTCGCGCTCTACGGCGCCGACACCGCCCGCTGGTTCGTGCTGTCCGACAGCCCGCCCGAGCGCGACGTGGAATGGACCGCCGCCGGGGCCGAGGCGGCGTCGCGGCACCTCGCGCGGGCCTGGCGGCTGGTCGAAACCCTCGTCGCCGACGGTGGGACCGGGGCCGCCGACCCGCAAGCCGCGCCCGGCCCCGAGGCGCTGGCGGTCGTCGCGGCGACGCATCGCTGCATCCGCGACGTCACCGACGGCATCGAGGGCTTCGCGTTCAACAAGGCGATCGCCCGGCTCTACGAGATGACCAACACCCTCGCGCGCGCCACCGGGACCGCGCCCGACATGCTCGCCGCGCGCCGCTTCGCGCTCCGCACGCTGGCCCGGCTGATGCAGCCGATGACGCCGCATCTCGCCGAGGAGATCTGGGCCGGGCTCGGCGGCGACGGCCTCGTGGCCGAAGCCGCCTGGCCCGAGGCCGATCCGGCCTATCTGGTTTCGGCGCAGGTCACCTTGCCGGTGCAGATCAACGGCAAGCGCCGCGCCGAGATCGTGGCCCCCGCCGGCCTCGACGCCGCCGCAGTCGAGGCGCTGGTGCTCGCCGATCCGGCGGTGCTGCGCGCGCTCGGCGGCGCTGCGCCGCGCAAGCTGATCGTGGTGCCCGACCGGATCGTCAATGTCGTGGTCTGAGTGGTGGTCCGAGCGACGCCCAGGGCGCGTCGCCCGCGCCGCGCTCGGCGCGTCGGCGCTGGCGCTCGCCGCCTGCGGCTTCGAGCCGCTCTATGACCCCGCCGGCCCCGCCGCCGCCGCGGCCGGTCGCGTCGAGGTCGCCGTGATCGACGGCTCCCCGGGCTTCGCGATGCGCGAGCGGCTCGTGGACCGGCTCGGGGCCGCGGCCGCGCCTACGCACCGGCTCGACGTCGACCTCGTCTTCGACAAGGAGGGCGTGGCGATCACCGAGAAGGACGTGACCTCGCGCTTCGACGTCATTGGGGTCGCCGACTGGCGGCTCTACCCAATCGGCGACGACCAGCCGGTCCTCGCCGACCAGGCCCGCGCCGTCACCGGCTACAGCGCGTTGTCCACGGCCTCCAGTTCCGCTTTCGCGATCCTATCGGCGCAACGCGACGCCGAGGAGCGGCTCGCGCTCTTGCTGGCCGACCGGGTCGCGCAGCGCATCGCGCTCGCGGC
>JANOEW010000271.1:0-4869 GCA_031413475.1 Amaricoccus sp. | reverse complement strand
CCGCCCGCCGGTCGCAATCGGGTGGAAGCCGTCTCCGACACCCTGAGAGTCGGGCGTCGTGGAACTGCCGCGATCCTCTGGCAAGCTGCGTCGGCGCAGGCGGGCGGTTGTCGTCCGCATGCGGCAGCACGACGGGGAGCGGAACCGATGGCGGATCAAGACGAAGAGGCCGAGGGCGGGATGCGGAACCGCATCCGGGTGCGGCAGGTCACGAACATCCAGGCGTCCTGGACGGAGGTCGAGCGGGGCAAGGAGGGTCTGTTCACGGTCCAGCTGATGCTCGACAACGGCGTGGACGAATACCTGCTGGACGTCGACTCGGACGATCTGGAGCCGATGCTGACCCTGTTCGGCGCCAGCGAGCACACGACGTTCGATCTGGAGCGCAAGGTGTTGATGTTCGGCACGCTCAAGGTCCGGTAGCGCCCTCGTTTCCGGGGACGTTCGCAAGAACGCCCCCGGGCGACGGGCGACGGATGACGCAGTCAGCCGCGGCGTTCGACTACGTAGGCTGCGACCAGCGCGAACAGCACATGGCCGACCAGCGCGACCCAGGTGATGCCGGTGAAGCCGAGGAAGGCCGGCAGGCCGGCGACCAGATGCGCCATGATGAACATCGCGAAGATCCAGAGCGCGACGCCGTAGGCGGTCGCGGCGATCCACCAGGGCAGCGCGGGCGCAAAGCGCGTGGCGAGCGGGCGGGCGATCAGCATCCAGCCGAGCGGATAGGCGATCATCCCGGCGACATAGTGCAGGAAATGCGCGCCGGGCTCGTAGGTGAAACCGAACAGCGCCTGGATGGTCGAGTTGGCGAGTGGCACCGGGGCGAGGCTGGCGAAGCCGAGCATCGGGCTGAGGCTCTGGCCGTAAAAATCGAAGGCGACGGTGGCGAGCGCGCCGGCCACCAGCATGGTCACGAGGCTGCGGGCGTCGAGGCGGGGAACGGCGGCGGCGGAGCTAGCGGTCTGGGCGGGCATTGGGGGTTCCTGTCGGCAGGGTTGCGATGCCTGACCCTTCGTGGCCCGGGCGACGGTTCTTTCGGCGTATTTCAGGCGATCACCGCGGCGTGAGGCTCAGCGGCGGTTCGCGTCGAGGGTGCGGCGCAGGGCGGCGAGGCCGGGCAGCAGGCGTTCCAGCGCTGCGGGGTCGGTCAGCGCGCCGAGCCGCGCCAGGTCGGGGCCGACCGCCGCGATCGCCGCCTCGCGGCGGGCGCGGCCGGAGTCGGTGATGTGCACGAGTTTGGAGCGGCCGTCGCTGGGGTGAGGGCGGGTCTCGATCAGGCCGCGCGCTTCGAGACCCGCGAGGGTGTTGGTCATCGACGCCTTCGGCGTCTGGAAGGCGCGGGCGAGGTCGAGCGGGGATTTGCCGTCGCCCAAGCGGACCAGGTGGTTGAGCACGCTGAACTGCGGCTGGCTGAGCCCGTCGGACTGCGACGCCTCGAACAGCGCGCGGCTGAGCTGGTTGATGATGCCGATCTCGTTGAACAGCTCGAACCAGAGCCGCCCGAGCGTCTCGGGCGGCGCGGTCGGGACGGGGTCGGTGGCGTCAGGCATCGAGGATGCGGCTCTCCAGCGGCCAGCGCGGGGTGCGCGGGGCCTCGGGCCCGTAGCCGAGGCGGCCAAGCATCTGCACGGTTTCGCCGGGGTTTCCAAGTATTGCATGGGCGGCGGCGTAGGGGCCGGCCATCTCGGCGTATTCCTGCAGGCACTGGCTGACCGGGTGCAGCCCGAGCCCGAGGCCGGTGGCGGCGAGGTTGATCCGCAGCCAGGCGCGGCCGGCGGCGATGTGGTCGGCGCGGGTGTTGGTCGCGGTCGCGAGCCAGACGTAGGCGGGCGTCGCGGCGAGCATCTCGCGGTAGATGTCGACGCCGGTCCGGAAGGCCTGGCTGGTCGGGTCGCGCTGGGCCGCGCGGGTGAGCATGCCGGTCAGCATCAGGGTTTCGAGGAACGGGCCGCCGAGGTCGATGCCGTTGGGGCTTGCCTCGATCTCGGCCTTGCCGAAGCGCATCAGGTCGACGCTCTCGGCGTATTTGGCGGGCGTGGTCGCCTCGATCATCCAGGCGTCCCAGGTCAGCGCCCGCAGCGCCTCGACCCGGGCCGGGTCGGTGGCCGCGTCGGCGCGGGTGAAGCGTGCGGCGGCAATCGCTGCGGCCAGCGCCTCCGGCGGCACCGGCCGGGTCAGGTCCATCGGCTCCTTCAACGAGCGGCGGGCGAGGATATGGGCGGCGAGCGGGTCGGGGCTCGTGCCCGGGCGGAAGCGGGCGATCGCCACCGGGGCCTCCGGTCCGGTTCCCTCGGGGAAGAGGTCGAGTTCGACGGCGTGCCCGTCGGCCGATGCCGCGATCACCAGCTGTTCGAGGAAGCAGCCGAGGCCGATGGTGATCTGGCGGCCGAACGGGTCGGTCTCGGGCAGGGTGCGGGCGGGGTCGGCGAAGAGGATCGCCGCGTCGGGGGTGCGCAGGTCCACCAGCCAGGGCTGCAGGTTGTGCGGGTTCGGCGCGAGGATCGCGTGGGAAAGCGCGCGCATCCGCGGGTCCGGATAGCCGCCGGCGGCGTTCCAGGGCGCGAGCGCGCGGGCGGGCGTGCGGGTGGCGAGAAAGCCCGCGCCAACGGCGCCGGCGGCGACGATGACGCTGCCTCCGATCAGGGCGAGGGTCTTGCGGCGGGAGAGCGACATGGCGGCGGTCCTTTGCGGGTCGGGTTCGATCGATTCGCAGTATACGGTTCGAGATCGAATTATCAAGTTCGAGATCGAATTAAAATTGCGTCGCGGGACATGCGCTGCGCCTCGCGTCAGATCACCAGCGCGATGGCGAAGCCGTCCCAGCCCTTGGCGCCGACAGTCTGGACGGCGGTGGCGCTGACCCGCGGGTCGGACCCGAGCCGGTCGAACAACGTGCGGTTGCCGCGAGTCGACGGGTCGGTCGCCCCGGCGTCGGCGGTTCGGCCGCCGCGCACGACGTTGTCGTAGACGATCACCGACCCCGGCCGGGTCAACCGCAGCGCCCAGTCGAGGTAGTCGGGGTTGCTGGGCTTGTCGGCGTCGATGAACACGAAGTCGAAGGGCGTGTCGCTCACGAGCGCCGGCAGCGTGTCGAGGGCGCGGCCGACGCGCAGGTCGACCAAGCTCGCGAGACCGGCGCGGGCGAGGTTGGCTCGCGCGGTCGCCGCGTGCGTCGCGTCGGCCTCCAGCGTGACGAGGCGACCGTCCGCCGGCAGGGCGCGGGCGAGCCAGATCGTCGAATAGCCCCCGAGCGTGCCGATCTCGAGGATACGCCGCGCGCCGGCGATGCGGGCGAGCAGGTGGAGAAATTTGCCCTGGTTCGGCGCCACGTCGATCGGCGGCAGCCCGGCGGCGACGTTGGCCGCCAGCGCGGAGTCGAGCGCGGCGTCCGGCGCGATCAGCCGCGCGACGATGTGTGCGTCCATGTCGGCCGCGCCGGTCTCGGCGGACCGGGTCGCCCATCCGCCCAGGATGCGGCGGACGTATCTTAGCATGACTTCCCTCCCATGGCCGCGCGGTCGCGACGGCGCTCGATCCGGCGCCGCCGCCGAAACGCCGACAGTCGGGAGCGTGTCGCATGGAAGCGTTGCGCCTGTCAGGGGGGTGGCGCTCCGCAGCGGGGCAGCGCCCGTGCTATTGAGAATTCGTTTGTGTCGCCGGATGATTTGAAAGATGTTCTGCCGGTGTCCAACGGGGCGGCGAATGGCAATCAAGCGACTTGCTGCGTCGGCGGCGCGCCGGATCACTGCCGAAGCGGCGGCTGGCCTCGTTCGGTCGGGCATGTGGATCGACTATGGCGGGTCGCTGTCGCAACCGGATGTGTTCGACAAAGCGCTCGCCGCGCGCAAGAACGAGCTTGGCGCCGTCAAGATCCGCGCCTGCCTGACCACCCGCGCGCGAGCCGTGCTGGACGCGGACCCCGAGGGCGAGACGTTTTTCTGGGTCAACCTTCATTTCTCCGGGTATGACCGCAAGAAGCACGACGCCGGCATCGCCAACTACCTGCCGGTGAACCTCGGCGAGATCCCGGACTACTACCGGCGGTTCATCGATCCGGTCGATATCGTGATCCTCAAGACCTGCCCGATGGATGCGGAGGGCAACTTCAATCTGAGTGTGACCAACGCCTATCATCGGTCGATCGTCGAGCGGGCGCGCACGGTGATCATCGAGGAGTGCGCCGGGCTCCCCTACGCGATGGGCGTGGAGAACGCGATCCACGTGAGCGAGGTCGACTTCATCATCGAGGGCGACGGCGCCGCGCCCCCCGAATTGCCGAACCCGCCACCGACCGAGGTGGACCGGGCCGTGGCCAGGTGGATCATCGGCGAGATCGACGACGGGGCCTGCCTGCAGGTCGGGATCGGCGGGATGCCCAACGCGATCTGCGGCATGCTGGCGACGAGCGGGATCAAGGACCTCGGCGTGCATACCGAGTTCCTGCCGGACGGGGTCATCGACCTCTACCGGGCCGGGCTGATCACCGGGGCTAAGAAGCAGCTCGACCCGGGCAAGATCGTCACGACCTTCGCGCTCGGCTCGAAGTATCTCTACGAGGCGTTCGACCGCAACCCGGAACTGGAGATGCATCCGGTCGACTATACCAACCCGCCCCACATCATCATGCGCAACGATCGCGTGGTCGCGATCAACAACACCACCCAGATCGACCTGCAGGGGCAGGTGGCGTCGGAATCCGATGGTTTGCGCCATATCAGCGGCACGGGCGGGCAGTTGCAGTTTGTCCGCGGCGCTTACGCCGCGAAGGGCGGCAAATCCTTCATTTGCCTCTCGTCGACCTATGACAAGCGCGGTGACCGGCGGAGCCGGATCGTCTTGAGCCTGACGCCGGGTAATATCGTGACG
>JANOEW010000270.1:0-3936 GCA_031413475.1 Amaricoccus sp. | reverse complement strand
CCCGGCTCAACGCTTCAAGTTCGACGCGATCCATCCCAAGCGTGAATCCTGCCCGACTCACGCCGTCAAAGGAAAATCTCTGCGAGGTGAGCAGTTACCCAAGAGTTCGTTCGACCTGAGCGACGTGCTGTCCGATCGCGGTCGGACCCGCGTCGAGTTCAGCGGCAACACCATCATCTCGCCGGGCTCGGACGTCGAGATGGGGCGGATCGACCTGACGAAGGGCACGGTCGTGGTGGTCGACGTCAACGGACGGAGTTCCGGCGGCACGGTGTTGCGGGTGTTCGACGACAACGGCGCGCAGATCGGTTTCGACGACGACTCCGGAACCGGAGACGACCCCGAACTCGTGTTCGCCGCACCAAACACCGACGATTTCTATATCGCAGTCAGCGGCGAGGGCAACTCGATCTACAATCCCCTCGAAGGAACCGGCACGGTAACCGGCGCCGCCGGCGAATTCACCGTCATCCTTCACGTCAACCCGACCCTCATCGGCTCCTCCCTTTCCCAGACGCTGACCGGCACCGACGACAAGGACTACATCGTCGCCCTGTCGGGAAACGACACGGTAAATGGCGAAGATGGCAACGACACGCTCGCGGGCGGCGACGACAACGACACGGTGAACGGCGGCAACGGCCGCGACGTGATCTACGGCGAGGACGGCAACGACATTCTCATCGGCGGGGGCGGCCGCGACGTGCTGTCTGGCGGTCTCGGGATCGACACGCTCAGCGGTCAGGACGGCGGTGACGGCCCGCACGGGGGCGAGGCCGATGACAACCTGAATGGCGGGGCCGGGAACGACTCGCAGCGCGGCGGCGCCGGAAACGACGCGCTGAACGGCGGCGCAGGCGCCGATGCGCTGCGCGGCGAGGACGGCAACGATACGCTGAACGGCGGCAATGACGCCGACACCCTGTTTGGCGACGCCGGCGACGACACACTGTTGGGCGGGGCCCAATCCGACGCCCTTTCCGGCGGCATCGGCATCGATGTGCTCAATGGCGGTTCGGGCGGCGATCGTCTGGAGGGCGGCAGCGGCGACGATCTGCTGACCGGCGGGACCGGATTCGACGCCTTCGTGTTCCTGCCCGCGACCACCGGGATCGACCGGCTGCTCGACTTCGCGCTCGGGACCGACGTGATCGACCTCTCGGCGGTCTTCGACGCCACCGGGTCCGTGGTGACTGCCGGCAACCTCGGTTTCTTCGTCCAGGTCGGTCTGTTCGGCGGCGGGGGCGACTCGACGCTGGCCGTCGACGCCAACGGCTCGGTGGGTGGGCTCGCCTACACGATCGTCGCCGTGGTGGACGACGTGACGCCGTCACAGCTCTTCGAGTTCGACAACTTCATCGTCTAGGCTCACCGATCGCTCATCGAGCAGGGGCTTGCGCGCCGGCGCGACTTCGCATCTTTTCGCGGCAAATGCGGGGGCGACGCCCCGCTGACGCCGGGGAGGGGGCGACAATGGCCAAGAAAATTTTGATGCTGGTGGGCGAGTTCACTGAGGAATACGAGATCTTCGTGTTCGAGCAGGCGATGGAGGCGGTCGGGCACACCGTCCACGTGATCTGCCCGGACAAGAAGGCCGGCGAGCGGATCAAGACCTCGCTCCACGACTTCGAGGGCGACCAGACCTACACCGAGAAGATCGGGCACTACCACACGCTCAACAAGACCTTCGCCGAGGCGAAACCCGAGGCCTACGACGCGCTCTACTGCGCCGGCGGCCGCGGCCCGGAGTACATTCGCATCGACCCGCGGGTGCAGGCGATCGTGCGTCACTTCCACGAGGCGGCGAAGCCGATCTTCACCATCTGCCATGGGGTGCAAATCCTGGTCGCGGTCGACGGGGTGGTGCGCGGCAAGACCGTGGGCGCGCTCGGGGCCTGCGAGCCCGAGGTGCGGCTGGCGGGCGGAACCTATATCGACCTGTCGCCGACCGAGGCGCATGTAGACGGCACGATGGTCTCGGCAAAGGGCTGGACCGCGCTGGCCGCATTCATCCGCGAATGCCTCAATGTGCTCGGGACCGAGATCCGCCATAGCTGACGCCGCGCCGCCGGCGAAGCCTTTGACAAGCCGGGCCGACGCGAGGATACCCTTGCTCTGGCGCGGCGGACGGGGAGACGTCCCATGAAATGGCGGGGTCGGCGCACGAGCGACAACATCGAAGATCGCCGCCGCGGCGGCGGCGGCGTGGGTCGGCCCGCGGGGATCGGCGGGATCGGGCTGGTGATCGTGCTGCTGGTCGGGGTGTTCTTCGGGGTCGACGTCTCGCCCTTTCTGGGCGGCGGGGGCGGTCTGGTGGAGACCTCCGCGCCCGCCGGACCCAACAGCATCGACGACGATCAGGAGGCCTTCGTGGCGACCGTGCTCGCCGGGACCGAAGACGTCTGGCGGCCGATCTTCGAGGCGTCGGGGCTCGACTATCCCGATCCCAAGCTGGTGTTGTTCAGCGGTCGAACCGTATCGGCCTGCGGCGGAGCGGACGCGGCGATGGGCCCGTTCTACTGTCCGAACGACCAGACGGTGTTCCTCGACACCGACTTCTTCCGCGTGCTCGAGCAGCAGATGGGCGCGAAGGGCGACTTCGCCGCGGCCTACGACATCGCGCACGAGGTCGGGCATCACGTGCAGAACCAACTCGGCACGCTGTCGCAGGTGAACGCGGCGCGCAACCGGGTGAGTCGGTCCGAGTCGAACGCGCTGTCGGTTCGGGTCGAGCTGCAGGCGGATTGCTATGCGGGCCTCTGGGCCAAGGGCGCCGAGGCGCTGTTCGAGCTCGACCGCCAGGACATCGAGGAGGCGATGGACACCGCCGCGCGCATCGGCGACGACGCGCTGCAACGCGCGAGCCGGGGCGTGGTGGTGCCCGACAGCTTCACCCACGGGTCAAGCGAGCAGCGCCAGCGCTGGTTCTACCGGGGGTTCGAGACCGGGGATCCGCAGGCGTGCGACACCTTCGAAGCCGAGTCGCTGTGAGCGAGCTCGTCAACCTGCGCATCACCCGCAGGCAGCGGCAGCGCGCGGAGGCCCGCGCCGAGGCCGGCTTGCGCGCGACTGCGGCCGGCGAGACCAAATCCGCACGCCGCCGGCGCGAGACCGCTGCGGCGCGCGAGGCCCGGCGGCTCGACCAGCACCGGATCGAACGCCTGGACGAGCTTGGCACCGAGACTTTGCCCGAGACCGCGCCTCAGCGTCCCGAGCCACGATGAGCGACCGGCTGAAGCAGCTGATCGCCCGCGCGGTCGAGGGTCCGCTCGGCCGCGCCCAGGCCGAGGCGGCCTTCGCCGCGATCATGGAGGGCGACGCCACCCCGGCGCAGATCGGCGGCTTCCTGATGGTCCTGCGCACCCGTGGCGAGAGCGTCGTGGAATACGCCGCCGCCGCCAGCGTGATGCGCGCGAAATGCGTGCGCGTCCACGCGCCGGAGGGCGCGATCGACATCGTCGGCACCGGCGGCGACGGCAAGGGCACGCTTAACATCTCCACTGCCGCCGCCTTCGTGGTGGCGGGCGCGGGCGTCGTGGTCGCCAAGCACGGCAACCGCAACCTGAGCTCGAAATCCGGAGCCGCCGACGCGCTGACCGAGCTAGGGGTCAACGTCATGGTCGGCCCGGAGGTGGTCGAGCGTGCGCTATCCGAGGTCGGCATCGGCTTCATGATGGCGCCGATGCACCACCCGGCGATCCGCCACGTGATGCCGGCCCGCGCCGAGCTCGGGACGCGCACCATCTTCAACATACTCGGGCCGCTGACCAACCCCGCCGCCGTGCGCCGACAGCTGACCGGCGCCTATGCCCGCGCCGTGATCCGCCCCATGGCCGAGACCCTCGGCGCGCTCGGCTCGGATCGGGCATGGCTGGTGCACGGGGCCGACGGCACAGACGAGGTGTCGATCGCCGGCGAGACTTGGGTCGCCGAGCT
>JANOEW010000269.1:0-6855 GCA_031413475.1 Amaricoccus sp. | reverse complement strand
GTCATGGCGGCGCTGATCCTAGCGGTGGGCTTCTTCCAGAGCTGGACCGTGGCGCTCGCCATCCTCAACCTCCAGTTGATCTCCGCGATCATGGCGCTCGGCGTCAACATGCAGTGGGGTTACGCCGGCCTGTTCAACGTCGGCATCATGGGCTTCGCCGCGCTCGGCGGCGTGGCGGCGGTGCTCACCTCGATGCGTGCGACCGAGGGCGCGCTGGTCGCCGGCGGCTGGAACCTCGGCCTCGCGGCGCTGGCCGTGCTCGGCACGGTCGGCGCCGCGGTCTTCGTGCGCAGCCGGCTCGGACCGGGCCTGCGCGGACCCGCCGGCCTCCTGACGATCGTGGTCGGTTACGTGGTGATGCGGCTGTTCCTCGACCCGGCCTCGGACGCGATCGAGGCGGTCGACCCTTCCGCCGCCGGCTACCTCGGCGGGCTCGGGCTGCCGATCCTGCTCGGCTGGCTGGTCGGCGGGCTGTTCGCCGCCGGCGCGGCCTACCTCGTCGGCAAGATCACCCTCGGCCTGCGCTCGGACTACCTCGCCATCGCCACGCTCGGCATCTCCGAGATCATCCTCGCGATGCTGAAGAACGAGAACTGGCTGACCCGCGGCGTCAAGAACGTCACCAACATCCCCCGCCCGGTCCCCGACGAGCGCGAGCTGCAGGCGGCCGCCTGGATCGCCGACCTCGCCGCGCGGTTCGGGACCGACACGATCACCGTGGCGGCGATCGTGGTGCGCCTCGGCTACGCCGCCCTGTTCCTCGCGGTGCTGGTCGCCGTCTTCTGGCTGTCGGAGCGCGCGCTGAAGTCGCCCTGGGGCCGGATGATGCGCGCGATCCGCGACAACCGCGACGCCGCCGAGGCGATGGGCAAGGACGTCACCCGCCGCCACCTGCAGGTCTTCGTGCTCGGCTCCGCGGTCTGCGGCGTCGCCGGCGCCATGCTCGTCACCCTCGACGGCCAGTTCACCCCGGGCTCCTACAACCCACTGCGCTACACCTTCCTGATCTGGGTGATGGTGATCGTCGGAGGGTCGGGCAACAACTGGGGCGCGGAGCTCGGCGGCTTCCTGATCTGGTACCTCTGGATCATGGCCGAGCCCGCGGGCACGCTCTTGATGGCCACGATCACCCAGGGCATGGACCCCGCCTCGTGGCTGCGCGGCCACCTGCTCGACGCCGCCCCGCACCTGCGGCTGTTCCTGATGGGCCTGATCCTGCTGCTCGTGCTGCGCTTCGCCCCGCGCGGCCTGATCCCCGAGGCCCGCGGCCGCTGATCCCGCAACCACGCGGCTTGCCCGAATCCTCGGCCTCGACGTAACGTTGCTTCAAACAACTCGGGGGACGGACATGGCCGGAGTTCTGATCATCATCGGCTCGCTCGTCGCGCTGATGATCCTCGCGTTCCGGGGCTGGAGCATCCTGGTGCTGACGCCCTTCCTCGCGATCGTCGCGGTGATGCTGTTCGGCCAGGGCATGATCCTGGGAACCTACACCCAGGTGTTCATGCCGGCGGCGGGCCGCTTCATCGTCAACCTGTTCCCGGTCTTCCTGCTCGGCGCCATCTTCGGCAAGTTGATGAGCGCGAGCGGCGCCGCCCAGGCGCTCGCCAACAAGATCAGCGAACGCCTCGGGGCCGAACGCGCCATCCTCGCGGTGATCCTCTGCTGCGCGGTGATGACCTACGGCGGCATCTCGCTGTTCGTCGTGTCTTTCGCGGTGTTTCCGATCGCGGCGACGCTGTTCCGTCAGGCCGGCATCAACAAGCGCCTGATCCCGGCGGCGATCGTGCTCGGCTCGTTCACCTTCACCATGACCACGCTGCCCGGCACCCCGGCGGTGCAGAACGCGATCCCGATGCCGGTGTTCGGCACTACAGCCTTCGCCGCGCCGTTTCTCAGCCTGATCGCCGCGGCGATCATGTTCGGCCTCGGCTATTGGCTCCTGATGATGCGGCAGCGCGCCTACGGACCCGGCTACGGTCCCTACGAGGACGCGGCCGGCGCCGCCGAATCCGGCGACCTGCCGTCCTGGACCGTCGGCGCGATTCCGCTCGTGATCGTGCTGGTCGCCAGCCTGCTGATGACCTTCGTCATCATCCCGCGGGTCGACACCACCTTTCTCGCCGATCCCGAGTTCGGCGCCACGACCGTCGACCGGGTGCGCGGCCTGTGGTCGATCATCGCCGCCCTGACGCTCGCCATCATCGTGCTGATCGCGATGACGTATCGCCGCATCAACGGCCGCATTTCCAAACTCTTCGAAGAAAGCGCGCGGGACTCGCTGACGCCGCTGTTCACCGTCGCTTCGCTGGTCGGCTTCGGCGCGGTGATCGCCCGTCAGGACGCCTTCGTGACCGTCAACGACGCGATCGTGGCCCTCGGCGGCGACAGCACGCTGCTCAGCGCCGCGCTCTCCACCGGACTGCTCGCCGGCGTCACCGGCTCGTCCTCGGGCGGTCTCGCGGCGGCGATGGCGGCGCTCGGCGACACCTTCCGCGACAACGCGATCGCCGACGGCGTCTCGCTCGAGCTGATGCACCGCGTCGTCGCCATGACCTCCGGCGTCACGCATTTCCTGCCGCACAACGGCGCCTTCATCAGCCTCGTCGGCATCTGCGGGCTCACCCCGAAGGAGACCTACGTCGACTGCGCGCTGATGGGCCTGGTCACGCCACTGGTCGCGCTGATCTTCGTCATCGTCGTCGGCACGACGATCGGCACGTTCTGACGTGGCCGCTCAGAACGGCGCCTCCGTCGGCGCGAACGCCGCGGACACGTCCCCCGAGAGGCCGACGTCGTCGGGATCGAGCGTCATGACCGGGGCCCCAGCCTCCAGGTCGAAGGTCGTCAGGTCCGCCCAGACCACGTTCGGTCTGGTGGTCAGTTCGAAGAAATAGCGCCGGTCGGTCAGGTTGATCGCCGTGCGGTACTCCGTGTTGTAGACGCCGAAGCCCTTGTAGGGCGCGCCGAACGGCACCGAGACGTTGCGCGCGATCGCCAGGATCCCCGCGATCGCCTCGCGCTCGCTCGCGGGCTCCGGCAGCATCGACCGATAGTAGGACGCCCGCGCGAAGCGGTCGGTCGGCTTGACGTTGCCGGGTAGAGGCGTGTCGCTCGACGGGTTCGAGAAATCCAGATGCCCCAGCAGCGCGAGCTGCTCGTCGTAGGGCGGATCGTTGGTCATGACCACGAACTCGCGGCCGTGGTGAACCAACGGCTTGCCGTCGACAAACTCGACGATCGCAGAATCGCCGCTCGCGTCCTCGATCGCGAGATGCACCGTCGTCTTGGTGCCGCGCGCCTCGGCCATCACGATCTGCACCTCTTCCAGCAGCGCAAGCGCCTCCTCGACGGTCGCGGCGTTGTCCAACAGGTATTGCGCCCAGAGCCCGCCATGGACGCCCGGCTTCGAGGCGTCGCGCTGCCCGAAATCGGCGGCGTTCAGAAACAGCATGTGCGCGCCGAGCCCCGCCTCGTTGAAGCCGTCCGCCGTCCCGACGCCGTAGATCGTCGTCACCATGCTGCCGTATTTCGACGTCCAGGTCGCCGGGTTCTCCGCGACGATCTGCGCGCCGCCGATCTTGCCGCCGTCGTGCTCCATGCCGCGCGGAAACGCCGTGAGGATCGGCTCGGTCGACTCCGGCCAGTCCATCGTCCGCCCGACCACGACAGCGAGGTCGTTGTCGTTCCACAGGACGCGCGTGCACGCGAGCGCCGGCTCGAGCGCCGTAAGCCCGAGCGAAGCCACCACCGCGCCCACGATGTATCGATGCGGCGGCATGAGATCCTCCCGAAGTTGCTTTGGACCGGGAATGTAATCGAAAGCGCGCCGCCAGCAAGCGCCGATCCGCCCTCGCCGCCGGCGGCGTTAGGGTTTTGTAGGCGATTCAGTATTTGAACAAAATCTGATAGATACCCTAATATTCACGATGAATGCCCCTGAGTCCGACGGTGCCGCCGCGCTTGACAAGCGCGGCAACCGGGCGGATTGTCGGGACCGTCGAGGTTCCCGGCTCATGGGCCGGGATGAAAAGGGAATGCGGTGCGGGGCTCTTCCCCCAACCCGCGGCTGCCCCCGCAACTGTAAGCGGCGAGCCCGCGTCCACGCATGCCACTGGGGACCAAACCCGGGAAGGCGGACGCCAAGGCCCAGACCCGCGAGCCAGGAGACCTGCCCCGACGTCACCCATCCGACCGCGCGGGGCGCGCGGGCGGTGCGGTCGTCCCGCAGCGGTGAAGCCATCGCTGTCGGACGCGACGGGCCCCGCCCCCGCCGATGACATTCGTCAACCGGCCGGGGCGCCATCCTCCCCGGCCATCGGCAAAAGGAGGCGCATCATGCGCTCGCTCCTCTTCCTCGCGGGGACGCTCCCCCTCGCAGTCCTGACCCATGGCGCCGCCGCGCAACCGATCCTGCTCGACCCGGTGATCCTCTCGGCGAACCGCGCCGCCAGCGATCCCACCCGCACCGGCTCCTCGGTCTCGGTGCTGACCGGACCCGAACTCGAGGCCGACGGCCGGCCGTTCGTGCTCGAGCAGATCCGCGACCTTCCCGGCGTCACCGTCCAGCAGAACGGCCCCGCCGGCACGCTCTCGGGCTTCGCCGTGCGCGGCGCCCCCCAGGCCTACGTCCGGGTCGAGGTCGACGGCATCGAGATCTCCGACATGACCGCCACCCAGGTCTCGCCCTCGCTCTCGGGCCTGCTCGTCGACGACATCGGCCGCATCGAGGTGCTCAAGGGCAGCCAGTCCGCCCTCTACGGCGGCCAGGCGGTGGGCGGCGTGATCTCGGTCACGTCGCCGCGCGCGACCGGACCCGGGATCGAGAACCGCTTCATCCTCGAGGGCGGCAGCTTTTCCACCTTCCGCGGCGCCTACTCCCTCGCCGGGATGACCGACAAGGGCGAGTTCGCCCTCAGCCTCGCCCGCTTCCAGACCGACGGCTTCTCCGCCGCCGAGGAGGCCGACGGCAACCGCGAAGACGACGGCTACGAGACCACCCGCCTGTCCGCCACCGGCCGGCTCTACCTCTCCGACCAGACAGACGTCTTCGGCGCAGCGTTCTTGCAGGACGAGGACGGCGACTACGACGAGACCGTCGACGGCCGCCCGGTCGACGCCCCGAGCACCTTCGACGCCACGACCTGGGGTCTGCGCGGCGGGATCGACTTCACCACCGAGGCCGGCCTCGCCAACACGCTGGCGCTCAGCTACTTCGACCTCGACCGCACCAACGACGCCGACAACCCGGCGTTCGGGACCTCGAGCTATCGGACCGAAGGCGACCGCACCCGCGTCGAGTACCTCGGCGCCTTCTCCCCCGCCGAGACGATCGACCTGCAGTTCGGCGCGGACTACGCCTACGAAACTACCCGGACCGACTTCCGGAGCCCCGGCTTCCGCCAGCGCCCCCCCGAGGAGTCGAGCTGGATCGCCGGCGGCTTCGTCCAGTCGAACTGGGCGATCCGCGACGACCTCGTGCTCGACGCCGCCGCCCGCTACGACGAGCATTCCGAATACGGCGGCTATCCGACCGGGCGGCTCACCCTAGCCTGGCTGCCGGCGCCCGACACCACGATCCGCGGCGCGCTCGGCACCGGCTTTCGCGCGCCCTCGAACTTCGAGCTGTTCGACCCGTTCTCCGGCAACCGCGACCTCGAGCCCGAGACCAGCGTCAGCGCCGACCTCGGCGTCGCCCGCCGCTTCGCCGATGGTCGCGGCGAGGCCAGCGCCACGGTGTTCTGGCTCGAGATCGACGACCTGATCGAGTTCGACGACACCACGTTCCGTTATTTCCAGACCGACGGCGCGGCGACCAGCCGCGGCGTCGAACTCGCCGCGCTCTGGAGCTTCAACGACGCGGTGGCGCTGACCGGCTCCTACACCTACACCGACGCCGAGCTGCCCGGCGGCATCCGCCGCGACCGCATCCCGCGCCACGACCTCGCGCTCGCCGTGACCGGCACCGTGGCGGAGCGGATCAGCTACGACCTGAACGCGAACTTCATCTGGGACCTCGTCGACGACAGCGCCCGCAGCTTCACCGGCCAGGTGGTCGACACCGACGGCTGGGCCGAGGACTACGTCGTCGTGAACGCCCGCCTCGGCTACGCCGTCACCGACCAGGCGGAGGTCTACGTCCGCGCCGCCAACCTGTTCGACGAGCAGTACCAGACCGCCCGCGGCTACTCGACCTCCGACCGCGCCTTCTACGCCGGCGTCGCGGCCCGGTTCTGATGCGGCCCGGCCCGCTCCTCGCCCTCCTCCTCGCCGCCGCGGCCCCCGCCTCGGCCGAACCACCGGCGCGGGTCGTCTCGATGAACCTCTGCACCGACCAGCTCGCCATGCTGGTCGCGGCGCCCGACCAGCTCGTCTCGGTCAGCCACGTCGCCCGCGACCCGGTGTCCTCCGCGATGGCGGCGGAGGCCGCGGCCTACCCGATCAACTTCGGCTCCGCGGAGGAGATCTTCCTGCTCGACCCCGATCTCGTGCTCGCCGGAGAGTACGATCGCCCCGCAACCCGCGCCGCCCTCGCTCGCCTCGGGCTCGACGTCGAGACCTTCCCGATCGAGACCGGCTTCGCCAACATCCGCGCCAACGCGACCCGCATGGGCGCCCTGCTCGGCCAACCCGCGCGCGCCGCGGCGCTCGTCGCCGCGATGGACGCGGCCCTCGCCCTTTCCCCGCCCCCCGGACCCCGCCCGCGCGCCGCGCTGTTCTACGCCAACGCCTACTCCTCCGGGACCGGCACCCTGGCCGACGCCATCCTCGACGCCGCGGGCTACCGCAACGTCGCCGCCGAGCGCGGCGTGACCGGCCTCGGCGTGCTGCCGCTCGAAGCGTTGATCCTCGAGG
>JANOEW010000268.1:0-8194 GCA_031413475.1 Amaricoccus sp. | reverse complement strand
CCTTCTCGGCGGACGAGCGGCTCAAGCACCTCGACTTCGAACAGATGTCCACCGCCGAACTCGCGCAGGCGAAACGCGCAATCGCCCGGCTCGATCTGCCGGTGCAACCGATCGCCTCGCGTCGAACCCGGGTCGATCCGCGCGGCGCGGTCGCCGACTGGCGCGGCACCATGCGCGCGGCGATGCGCTCGGGCGGCGACGTCCGCCGCCTCGCGATGCGCGACCGCCGCACACGCTGGCCGAACCTGGTGGCGCTCTGCGACATCTCCGGCTCGATGTCTGCCTACAGCCGGATGCTGCTGCACTTCCTCCACGCCGCGGCGAACGCCAAGGGCGCCGGCTGGGCGCAGGTCCACGCCTTCACCTTCGGCACGCGGCTAACCAACATCACCCGCCACCTGCGCCACCGCGACGTCGACGCCGCACTGGCCGCCGCCGGCCACGAGGCCCGCGACTGGGAGGGCGGCACCCGCATCGGCGCCTCGCTCCACGCGTTCAACCGCGACTGGTCGCGGCGCGTGCTGGGGCAGGGCGCGGTGGTCCTGCTGATCAGCGACGGGCTCGACCGCGACGACCCGGTGCGCTTGCGCCTCGAGATGGAACGGCTGCAGCTGTCCGCCCGTCGGCTGATCTGGCTCAATCCGCTGCTGCGCTGGGACGGGTTCGCGCCCCGCGCCCAGGGGGTGCGCGCGATCCTGCCCTCGGTTGACGCGTTCCGCGCCTGCCACAACCTCGCCTCGCTCGAGGATCTCGTCGCGGCGCTGTCGCGGCCTGACGACATCGGCGAAAAGGCGCGGTTGATGCGCATGCTCGACGTCGGCTAGACTCCGGTGCGGTGGCTGGCGATCGGATCAGGCGCAACCGATTCGATTGTCCATACGTGTGGAGCATGGAAACGATAGCTGCCGCCGGCTCGTCGCAGTTCTAGCGGCGTGTGATGTTCTGCGAGCATAAACCCGCCATAATCAGGCAAACACTGGAGAAACGACATGAAACGCACGATCGCCGCCCTGGCCTTTGTAACGGCGCTTTCGACGACCGCGTGGGCGCAGAGCGACACCTCGATGGACGAGGCGCTGTCCATGCTCGAAATCGCCGCCAAGCGCGAACTGTCCGCGATCGGGGTCACCGACGTCGATCCGATGGCGCTGAGCCTCAGCCAGCTCGCCCAGATTCGGTCGATCATGGGATCGAGCGAATACAGCGAGAACGACAAGGCCCAGCAGATCAAGCAGATCGTCGGCGCGAACTGATCTCGGCAACCCGGACGCCGGCCCGACAAACGGCCGGCGTTCGGGACTTCGTCCAGCTCGCCCCAGGGATGCGCGACCCCCCCCGCACAGGTCCGTGCATCGTGCGCCGGGTCCATGCCCGCCCATGCCGACCAGTCCGTTCGGTGTCCGGCACGGTAAGAAATAGTCCGCGATACGGTGTCTGCGCGAAGCGCGGCCGTCGGAGTTGGTCAGGCAGAGGAGCGGACATGGAGCTGAACCAGATCCGCTGCTTCCTCGCGCTGGCGGAAACTTTGAACTTCACGCGCGCCGCCGAATCCTGCGGCGTATCGCAGCCGTCGCTGTCACGGACGATCAAGGCGCTCGAAGCCGAGTTCGGTGGCCAGTTGCTGCGGCGCGAGCGCGGCCACTCGCACCTGACCGAACTTGGCCGCATGGTTCTGCCGCGGCTTCAGCAGGCAGTGTCGATCACCGATACGGTCCGCGCCGAGGCGATCGATTTCTCCAGGATGACCACCGCGACGCTGACGCTCGGGGTGATGTGTACGATCGGCCCGGACCGGATGATCGCTCTCATCGACCATCTAACGCATCGCGTGCCCCAGCTCGAACTCAAGCTGCGCGATGCGTCCGGCACGCGCATCGTCGAGATGCTCGTCGCCGGCGAACTCGACGTGGCCCTGGTAGGCCTGCCGGTCTATCCCGACGAGATCGAGGCGCATGCGCTCTACCGAGAGGCCTACGTGGTCGCCTTCCCTCCGGGACACCGGTTCGAACGAACCGCGGCCGTCCGCTGGGCGGACCTCGCCGGCGAGCGTTATCTCGATCGGCTGAACTGCGAATACATGGAGCATATGGAGCACGCCCAGGGCGACCTCGACGTCGCGCTCAAACTCGACGTCCGCTACGCGAGCGAGCACGAGGACTGGATTCAGGCGATGATCCTCGCCGGCCTCGGCTGCGCCTGCATGCCGCAGTTCATGTCGCTCTATCCCGCGATCAAGACCCGCCCCCTGATCGATCCGGAGATCCGCCGGACGATCTCGCTCGTCACCGTGCGGGGCCGCCGGCACTCTCCGGTCGTCGATCTGTTCTCCCGGCTGTGCCGCTCCGTCAAATGGGGCGACGCGGTCGAGTGACGGCCGGCCCGCTCGGGACTAACCCTGACGCTGCGTTGCCCGGGTTGCGTACCGCAGCTTGTCTTCGGCGGCGTCCTGCAGCGTCACGTAGGTTTCCACGACGATGGTTCGGAGCCATCGGCTGCCAGGGTCGTTGGCGAGACGCGAACTCCAGAAAAACCGCACCAGCACCGGCGCGAGGTCCAGCGGCGGCTTCAAGGCGCGCAAGCCGTAGACCTCCATGTCCCAGGCCAGCAGCAGGGCCGGGAAGGTCCCGAGCATGTCGGTGCCGGCGAGGATTGCCGCGACGCCCGAGGAATCGGCGATCAGGGCGCCGATCCGGCGTGTCACGCCGTCGTCCCGCAGCCCTTCCTCGAACGGGTTCGGCATGGTTCGCGTCACGTTTACCTGTAGATGCGGCCAGGTCCGCCAGGCTTCTAGCCCCCAGTCGGCCAGCGCCGGGTGGTCCCGCCGCGCGAAGGTGACCCAAGAAAACGGCGCAATGGCGATATCGTCGAGCCCGTCGGGCAGACGGGGTTCACCGCCGAGATGGGCGAGGTCGATCAACCCGTCGCCGAGGGCTGGATAGACCTGCCGGTAAGGCGGCATCCATTCGAGGCGAACGCCTGGCGCTTCGGCAGCGACGCGGTTCGTCACCGCCGCGATCACCTTCGGAATCGTCGGCATCGCGATCCGGAAAATCCGGTCGCTCGTCGCTGGATCGAACGGCCGCGGGGGTGTGAGGATCCGTTTGATGCTTCGCAGGATCGGCCGCACCTCCTCGATCAGCGCGATCGCGAAAGGGCTCGGCTGCATCCGACCGCCGACCTTTACCATCAGCGGATCGCCGACCTGGTCGCGCAACCGCGCCAGCGCATGGCTGACGGCGGACGGCGTCTTGCCCAACCTGGACGCAGCGAGCGCAACGCTGCCCGTCTCCATCAGCATCGCAAAGGTGACGAGCAGGTTGAGGTCGATTCTGTTCAGCTGAATTTCGTTCATGATGCATGAAATGGTTTCGGTGGACAGATCATGAAATTCGTTCACTATCTCTGTCACACCAGGCAGCGCTCGGCAACGACAAAGCCAACCCAAAGGAGGATGTCATGCCACTCGAGATTATCGGCGCGGGATTTGGCCGTACCGGAACGATGTCCCTGAAGCGGGCCCTCGAACACCTCGGCTTCGGCCCGTGCCATCACATGAGCGAAGTGATAAGCAACCCCGAGCAGACCCGGCTCTGGATGGACGCGACCGCCGGCGCCCCCGATTTTGACCGCATCTTCGCGGGCTTCACATCGGCGGTGGACTGGCCGGTGGCGGCGTTCTGGTCGCAGGTGGCGGCGACCTATCCGCAGGCCAAGGTCATTCTGTCGAGCCGCAGCGCGGAAAGCTGGTATTCCAGTTTCTCCGAGACCATCCTCGGGATCATTCTCGATCGGGAGAAATGGCCGGAGCAGGCCCGTCCCTGGTTCGAAATGTTGCATGAGGTCATCCTGGGGCGGAGTCTCGGCGGCAGGACCGACCGCGACGGGATCATCGCGGCCTTCGAGGCGAACGAGGCGGCGGCGCGCGCGAGCATCCCGAGCGATCGTCTGCTGGTGTTCGCGGCGACCGACGGCTGGGCTCCGCTCTGCGCCTTCCTCGGCAAGCCCGTCCCGTCCGGCCCGTTCCCGCGGACCAACGCCAAGGAGGACTTCTTCAAGGCGGTAAGCGAAGGTGTCGCCGCCTGAGTCCGGGTCTTGGCTTTGATCCGTGCCGCCGGGTGCGTCCGACGCAGGCGAGCGGGTCTCGACCGAACTGAAGTATGTCTTCGCCCAAACCCGACCGTCCCGGGGCCGCGCGCCGAAGGCCCCCTGACGGCAGCGGCGTGCCGACGATGCGCCTTGCGCCGCCGCCTGTGCCCCCGCACTCTCAGGCGGCGGGCGACCGGGAGGGGCGATGCGACTGGAGGGCAAGACCGCGCTGATCACCGGCGGCGCCTCGGGATTCGGCGCTGGCATCGCCCGCGCATTCTGCGCCGAAGGCGCCGCGGTGATGATCGTCGACGTGAACGCCGCGGCGGTCGAGGCGATGGCCTGCGTGCTCGGCGCCCATTGGGTGGTCGCCGACGTCGGCGAGGACGCCTCGGTCGCCCATATGGCCGCCGCCGCGCTCGGCGCGCTCGGGCCGCTCGACATCCTGGTCAACAACGCCGGGATCACCCACCTTCCGCAACCGCTGGAGGATGTCGAGGAGGCCGAGTTCGACCGCGTCTTCCGGGTCAACGCCAAGTCTGTCTACCTCGCCGCCCGCCACCTGATCCCCGGCATGAAGGCGCGCGGCGCCGGCGCCGTCCTCAACATTGCCTCCACCGCCGGCCTGTCGCCGCGGCCGAGGCTCGCGTGGTACAACGCCTCCAAGGGCTGGATGATCACCGCCACGAAATCCATGGCGGTCGAGCTTGCCCCCCACGGCGTCCGGGTCAACGCCCTCTGCCCGGTCGCGGGCGAGACGCCGCTGCTGAAGTCATTCCTCGGCGGGGACACGCCCGAGATGCGCGCGAAGTTCCTCGCCACGATCCCGCTCGGTCGCTTCTCCAGCCCCCAGGACCTCGGCCATGCCGCGGTCTTCCTCGCCTCCGACGAGGCCGCTATGCTGACCGGTGTCGCGCTCGAGGTCGACGGAGGCCGCTGCATTTGAAACCGATCAATCTGGCCGCCAAGCTCGCCATGTTCGCCGAGCATTGGTCGCCGCGGGTCGCGGCGCGCTACAACGGCAACGACGTCATGGTGGTCAAGCTCGAGGGCGCGTTTCCCTGGCACTCCCACCCAGACACCGACGACCTCTTCCTCGTCCTCGCCGGCGAGATCGACATCGAGTTGCGTGACGGCGTGGTCACCTCGGGCGCCGGCGAGTTCTTCGTCGTGCCTGCCGGCGTCGAGCACCGCCCGGTCGCACGCGCCGAGGCGCATCTGCTGCTCATCGAGCCCGCCGGCACCCCCAACACCGGCGACCCTGTCACCGCCGCGCCCAAGCCCGCCATCTGATGCGGCCCGGCCCGCGCAACCTGATCACCGACGTGCCGGGCCTGCTGGTCGGCAACGCCCAGGACGCCCGGCTGAAGTCCGGCGTCACGGTGCTGACCGCCGCGCGCCCCTTCACCGCGGCGGTCCACGTCATGGGCGGCGCGCCCGGCACCCGTGAGACCGACCTGCTCGCGCCCGGCCTTCTGGTCGAGGCGATCGACGCACTGGTGCTCGCCGGCGGCTCGGCCTTCGGCCTCGACGCGGCCTCCGGCGTCACCGACGCCCTCGCCGCCGAGGGCCGCGGCCACCTCGCGGGGACGCGCCGGGTGCCGATCGTGCCGGCCGCAATCCTCTTCGATCTGATGAACGGCGGCGACAAGGCCTGGGGCGTGAACCCCTACCGTGCGATCGGCGTCGCGGCGCTGGCCGCGGCCGCCGCAGACTTCAGGCTCGGCTCGGTTGGAGCCGGGACCGGCGCGATGACCGCCTCGCTGATGGGCGGCCTCGGCTCGGCCTCGCTGATCCTTGCCAGCGGCGAGACGGTCGGCGCGTTGGTCGCGGTCAATGCCTTCGGCGAGGTCGTCGCGCCCGGCGGCCGCGAGTTCTGGGCCGGCGCCTTCGAGATCGGCGACGAGTTCGGCGGCCTCGGCCCGTCGCCACGTCGCGTCCCGCCGGGAATGCCGCCGCGCAAGCCCGGCGCCTTCGACGGCGTCGAGAACACCACCATCGCCATCGTCGCCACCGACGCCGGCCTCGACAAGGCCGCCGCCCGGCGCATGGCCGAGGCGGCGCAGGACGGCATGGCCCGCGCCGTGGTGCCCGCGCACACCGTCAGCGACGGGGACCTCGTCTTCGCCGTGGCGACCGGACCGCGCGAGGACGTCACGCCCCGGCGCCGCACCGAGCTCGGCCACGCCGCCGCGCTCTGCCTCGCCCGCGCCGTCGCGCGGGCGGTGCACGCCGCGACGCCGGCGGCGGGAAACCTGCTGCCCTGCTGGTCTCAGCTCGCGGACTGAACCGCCTCGAGCTCGACCGCTGCGGCCGGAACGACCGCCTCCGGCGCGACGCTCACCGCGGCCGGCGACAGCGCGCGCGTCACGTGCAGGATCAGCCGACGGTCGATCGGCGTCTCCAACTTCACCACCTTGGCGTCCTGGAACGCGCCTAGCCGCCCGGTGGCGATCAGCGCCGTGCGCCTACCCGGCTGGGCGATGGTCAGCTGGATCGCCTCCGCCGCCTGCCGCGGGATTTCCAGCACCTGGCCGACCCGCAGTCCCTGCAGCGCCGCCAGGCTCAGCGACTGGCGGTGCAGCACCGCGTCGACCGGCACCGGCGCGGCCGCCGCCGCGCGCCGCATCAGCGTCTTCCACAGGTCGTTCGGTCGCTCGCGCGCCGCCTGGTTCGCGCGCACCTCGATTGAGGCGCGGATCACGTCGAGCGCCGACAGCGGCAGGATCAGGTCGCAGGCGCCCTTCCGCCCCGCCTCCGCCAGCGTCAGGGTCAGTCGCATCACCAGCACGTCGATGTAGTCGGGCGCCAGCCGCAGCTGCGTCACGTGCTGACGCTGGTCGCGGATGCGCATCGCCTTGGTCAGCGGCCGGCCGAGGCCGGCTCCGATCGCCGCGCCGAACGCCCCCAGGATCGCCTCGAGGTAGAGCCGACCCAGCGCCATGTCGATTGCAGTCAGCCCGCGGGCGACCGGCGCGGGTGCGCTTAGGGGATCGCCGCCGAGGGTCAGGTCGATGAGGTGGTAGGCGAGGTCGCCGTCCGCCGCGATCAACGCCGGCGTATCGGCATCCTCGATGTCGACCAGCCCGAGCAGCGCGGGGGAGGCGACCGCCCTGGTCGCCTCCGACAGCCGCGTCACCCGCGGCGCCGCGACCTCGGCCGCGAGCATGGTCTTGACAAGCGGCCGCAGCCGGTCCTCGACGCCGCGCGCGAAGGTTTCGCCGATCAGGTCGGTGTCGGGCAGCGGCGAGCGTGCGGCGCCGCCCTGCCGCAGCTTCTTCGAGAGCACGGAAGCGGACGGCATGCGGGGCTCCTTGGCGCGGGCGCGACGCGAGCTTCCGGGCCAATGGTTGCCGGATCGTGAACGCGGCCCGCGCAATTGTAGACGTATCCCCGCGCCCGGGTCGGCTCTTTCGCAGCTGCGGTAACTCGCACGCAAGACTTTGCCGATTAAGTCTTCCGTTGATCGGGGGGTCGGGCCAATGGATCGCAGGAACTCTAAGAACATCACTATCGTCAAGCGGCGCAAGGTCATCGCGGCCGGACATCACGGCGGCGCCTGGAAGGTCGCCTACGCCGATTTCGTGACGGCGATGATGGCCTTCTTCTTGCTGATGTGGCTCCTCTCCGTCACCGACGAGAAGACCCGCCTCGGCCTCGCCGACTATTTCAGCCCGACGATCCCGATCCACTCCGCCCGGGGTGGCGGCGACGGACCCTTCGCCGGCGCGTCGATGTTCAGCCAGGACGTGCTGGCCCGCGACGAGACCGGCCGCGAGGGCGATCCCCTGGTGCGCCAAGACGTTGCGGAGGCGACCGGCGACGCGAGCCTCTGGGACGTGCAGAGCGCGCTGATGGGCGCGAGCGGCGACGCGGTCGAAGCCGATCCGATGCTCAAGCACATTCGGACCCGCGTCACCGACGAGGGCTTGATCATCGAGGTGTTCGACATCCCCGGCTCGCCGCTGTTCGCGCTCGACGCCGCGACGCCGAATCCGATCCTCGTGCGCCTGCTCGGCATGATCGGGCGCGTGCTCGCGCGCACCGAGAACAAGGTCGCCATCACCGGCCACCTCGCCGGAATCGACGTGGGCGACGGCCGTCCCGA
>JANOEW010000267.1:0-2065 GCA_031413475.1 Amaricoccus sp. | reverse complement strand
GCCGCCCCATGTCCCGAGTCAAAGGCGGCCCCGCCTCCCACGCCCGTCACCGCAAGGTCGTAAAGGCCGCCGCCGGCTACTACGGCGCGCGCTCGACCAATTATCGCACCGCCAAGCAGGCGGTCGACAAGGCGCTGCAGTACGCCACCCGCGACCGCAAGACACGCAAGCGGACCTTCCGCGCGCTGTGGATCCAGCGGATCAACGCCGCCGTTCGCGGCTTCGATGCGGATCTGACCTATTCGCGCTTCATCAACGGCCTCGACCGGGCCGGCATCGACGTGGACCGCAAGGTCCTGGCGGACCTCGCCGTGCACGAGCCCGACGCCTTCGGCGCCATCGTCGCGCAGGCCAAGGCCGCGCTCGCCTGACGCCGTCGCCGGCGCGTCCCCGCGCCGGCGTCCGCCCCGCCTTGAACGCCGGGCGGATTGGGTCTAGGAGATCGGCACGGGCGATTAGCTCAGCGGTAGAGCGCTTCGTTCACATCGAAGATGTCGCAGGTTCGATCCCTGCATCGCCCACCACCTTCCCGGCCGCGCCGCAGAAACCATTGTTGGCGTTCTAAGGGGCTTACTTGGTCGCCCAGAAAAGGGTTTGCCCCGCGTCTGTGCGAGGCGCGCGCGGACTCGGTCATCGCCTCGCCCGGCGCCTCCGGCACATGGACCCACTGGCTGATGTCATTCCCCGAGGCGGGCCAGGGGCGATGCCTGCGATCAGCCCCGCCAGTGAATGTTCCTGTCTCTCGCCCACGACCCTCTCCCGCCGGCTTGTGGCCGCGCCGCAACAGTGTTGAGGCATGCCCGGCGGCGTCCTTGCCGGATCACGGCGGGAAACTTACATGCAACTATGCAATCATATGGGTTGCAATCATATGGGTGTAGACATGAAAGTGCTTCTTGCAGGAACCAGCATCCTCGTCCTGACGATCGCGACGGCGCACGCCCAGAACTTCGACGGCGGCTATGCCGGCGCGCAGTTCGGCTATGTGACGGGGGAGCCCGACTTGGAGCTTCGTATCCCGGGCGATCCCGCGACGTATGCCGGCACGATCGACTACGACGGATGGGATGGGGGCGTCTTTGGCGGGTACCGCCGGACTTACCAGGACACGTTTGTTCTCGGAGCCGAGCTTGGCGCGAACTGGTCCAATGCGGACGGCTCGCAGGGCGACCCGTTCCGGCTCGACGGGCCTGACTTCCGGTCCACCGCCATGCTGGAAAAGAACGACGAGTTCTATATCTCGCTGAAGGCGGGCGCGATCGTCCAACCCTCGCCCTCGTCTACATGATCGGCGGGTTCCAGACGGCCAGCTTCGACGCAAGCCTGCAGTTCGACGACGCATTCGGCCGCTCGCGCTTCAAGAACGACGAATACCTCAATGGCCTGCACCTCGGCGTCGGGGCGGAGTACATGTTCACCGACCGGATCTCCGGGCGCATGGAATACAAGTATCAGGACTACGACAGCATCACGGTCCGGGACGCTGGCGACGACCGCGTGAAGTTCGAGCCGAGCGAGAGCGTCTTCCGGCTTGGTGTCAGCTACAACTTCTGAACCGAGCAAGTCAGCCCGCGCACAGGCCGCATCCCGTCCGTCGTGACGCAACGCAGCGCGCGGGACCCCGTCACGCACCGGCGCGATCAGCGCCGTCCTTCCGGCCCAACGCCGCCTCTCGAGTCCGACGCCGCCTTCGACACCCGGCAGCTTTGGGCCGCCGCCAATTCGATCCGGTCTGACCCGAAATCTGGACCTACCGGGCGCCAGCCACCCCTGTGGCTGGCGCCCGCCCAGAGGGCTCGAGCAGCCTCAAGCCCAGCAGTAGGCGGGCCGCAGGTCCGCCGAACCGATGTGTGACGAGCTTTCGGCGGGGTTAATGCGATCTAGAACTTCTCATGATATCAACTGCTTGTCCGTCTTCGCACGCGTGCGCGTAACTGCTCACCCCCGATCAGGCGGACTGGAGGGGCAGCGGGTTGCCTTTGAGGGTAAGGGCGATGGCGTGGAGGGGCGGGATGGCGCGTCGTCGGGCGGTTTCCAGGGTCGAGCGGAGGTCGGCGTAGGGGCT
>JANOEW010000266.1:0-15961 GCA_031413475.1 Amaricoccus sp. | reverse complement strand
AGACGGTCTGCGCCTTGGCGGTGGCGCGGGCGAGATCCGCGGCGAGGGCGCCGTCGATCCGCGCCGCCCGCGCGTGCAGCCGCCGCGCCTCGGCGATGTCGACCGCGCCGCGCGCATCCGCGCCCTCGGCCTCGGCCGCGTCGCACAGCGCCGCCAGGTCCGGATCAGCGAGCAGCGCGTGGTGGGCGGCCGCGACCGCGCCGGCCTCCTCGGCGCGTTGCGCCGCGCCCCGGCGGGGCATCTGGGTCTCCTGATCCCAGCCGAGCAGCCGCGCGACGCGTTCGAGCGCGGAGACCCGGCGCAGGCGGTCGGTCAGGGCGGCGGCTGCGGTCACGGACGGTGCGTCCTCATGGCTTCGCCGGACCGGTAGCACGCCGGCGCGCAGCGGCGCACGATCATTCTGGCGCGGCTCGGCGCCGCATCGACCTGCCGCCGTTCAGCGCACGACCACCCTGGCCCCGAGCGCCGTCCGCTCATAGAGATCGATCACGTCCTGGTTCAGCATCCGGAAACACCCCGAGGACGCGGCCCATCCGATCGACTTCGGCTGGTTGGTGCCGTGGATGCGATAGCCCGAATCGCGACCGCCGAAATAAATGTAGAGCGCGCGCGCGCCGAGCGGGTTCTGCGGCCCGCCGGGCATGCCCCCGGCCCATTTCGCAAGATACGGCTCGCGCTCGATCATCTCGGGCGGCGGCGTCCAGCCCGGCCAGCGGGCCGAGCGCGCGATCACCCCCGCGCCGGTCCAGCCGAAGCCTTCACGGCCGATGGCGATGCCGTAGCGGGTCGCCATGCCCTCGGGCTCGACGAAATAGAGAAAGGGCCCCTTGGTGTCGATCACGATCGAGCCCGGCGGCTCTTCGGTCGCGAACGGCACGCGGTTGCGCAGCAGCGCCGGATGCAACGCCGCGACGTCGATCGCCGCGATCGGGAGACCGCCGTCGTTGCGCGCGGCGTAGATCGTCGGGTCGGCCGGCGTCACGACCGGCGGCGCCTCGACCACGGCGACGTCCTCGGGCACGCAGCCCGCCGCGAGCAGTCCGGTCACGATCAGCGCCGCCAGCCGGAGGTTCGTCATGTCCCGCATCCCCTGTGGATAACCTGACCCGATTCGGCGGCGCCGCGCAAGCGGCCCGCGCCGCCGCGACGATTCGCGGCGGATCGCCCTCCCATAACCAACGAAGCTTTCGCAGCCTTGAATCGCCTCAGGGCGTGTCACCGCGCCGCGTTGCGCATCGCCGCGACGAGTCCCATCGTCTCGACCGAAACTCGGGCGACGCGGGCCAGCAGGTCCGCCACCCGCGCCTTGTGGTCGGCGAAGCGGTAGGTGTTGAACCGCGCCCGGATCGTCGGGTCGCGTGGCGTCTTCTCCTTGTGCTGGTCGAGCACCCAGTCGAGGCCGGAGCGGTTGCCGAGGCGGTAGTCCCACGCCACCGCCGGGATGCCGCTCAGCCGCGTCTCGCTGTCGAGCGTGATCGTCCCGGCGGCGGGGTCGGACTTCAGGATCACCTTCGGCGACACGCCGGCCGCACGGGCGCGAATGTCGGGCGTGTCGGTCCGCGCGACCGGCCAGGGCTCCAAGGCCTCGTATCCGATATGCAGGTCAGGCGGACACCCCAGTCGGACCATTGCTTGAAGTCGGGGTAGAACGGGATACGGGGGAACTCGCGTTTGAGGTTGATCGCGTAGGTCTCGCGGTAGATCGGATCTTGCTGCACGTAGGTAAAGATCGTACCCTTGGTGACGCCCGCGTCCTTGCCGTAGCGCTCGCGGTACGTCTTGAGCGCCCAATTCGGTGATGTTGTCGGTGCGCTCGCCGGTGGAGGTGTGCGGTATCGCGCAACGCCAACGGCGACGTCATTGGTGAAATAGTCCGTACTCGGAATAAACTTGGAGGCGTGAAGCTCAAATGGTGCTATCAAGCGCGAGAGGCTGGCAGCGACGAATTCAATCGTATTCGTACTCTAATGGGGAAGACGGTCGCTCAAATTCTACAAGATTTACTCAAAAATTTAAGCATCTAGACTTCGATGTACATGCTGGATACCATTGCTTGTCAAGCTCCGGAAGCAATAATTTGCTTCGCCAGCGATGAAGGTTTATGTTTGCAACGCAAATTGCCGTAAAAACAGTGTAGATGCGTCCGTGAAGGCGCATTATTTCATCATTCGTCACAAGGTGCTTTGTGTTGTAGCTTAGAGTGGCATTTTGGAATGACTGAGTTCTAGCGACTTTTGCTCGCTGATCGGTGCGAACCGCCGTGCCGGATTCGAACCACCAAAGATCATGCATTAGGCGGTTTCGCTGCGGCGCAAGCTCGTTTGCTGACCGATCTAGCAAACCCACGACCCAACCCAACCAATCTGGAGGTAAATCTTCTACGTGCAGAAGTTTCTTTAGCATTTCACAACGAGATGCAATATTTTCAACCAATATACATGCAACTTGCATCTCAGAGCAGTCAAGTAGGGGCTCAAACATCTTGCTAACGGCGACATCCAAGTGCCCCCATTGGATGGCTACAAATCCTAGGCTTTGGGCGTGCAGCTTTGCAGCTTCTTCCCCAAAATGGATGGCGTTAGAAACCTCTTCGGAAAACTCCATTGTCTTACCCTGGTCTCGCAATTCGCTGCCTCGGTGCATTATACGTGCGGCATGGACGAGTAGGAAAGCGGTGAAGGGCTGTGGCGGGCTCGAGGATCTCCTCGATCAGTAAAATGTGCTGGATCAGCATCTCCCCAAGTCGGCTTCGGTCAGCGTCGGGTTAGTGGTCTCCTGCGCATGCGTGAGGAATCGCGCGGCCGTGGCGGCAAAGCCGGGGTTGTCGGCGTAGGCGGTGTCGATGCGGGCGCGCAGCGCGTCGAGCACTGCGGGGATGTCGGTGCGGAACTGGGCCACCGCCGTGCGGAACTGAGCGATCTCCGGGCGTTCGTAGGCGAAGAACAGTTTGAGCAGGCGTTCGAGGCCGGCCTTGTCGGTCATGGCGCTGCGCAGGACCTCGGCGCCGTTCTGGTGCAGCACGGCAGTGTGCGAGTTCTCGAAGACGATGTTGTCGCGGGGATATCCGCGCTTGAATTTCCTGGCGATCTCGGTGTCGAAGTCGTCGGCGGTGTCCTTGGCCTCCCACCAGCCGAGCGGCACGCGAAGGTCGTGCAGCACCGCGCCGTCCGGGACGACGCGGGTCCCGAGCGCGGTCTGGAAGTCGTGCTGCGGGATGAAGTGCAGGCCGGCGGACCTGGCCCAGGCCTTGAGCAGGTCCTTGAAGGCTTCGGAGATGACCTTTTCCGTGGAGGCGCCTGAATACATGCGCAGCCGGTCGATCTCGCGCAGGTAGTCGTTGATCAACAGGACGCTCATCGGGCCGCCTTTGACTGGGGGTTCAACCTTGACGCGAGGCGCGTTGCTTGGTCAAGGCGCGCCGTCTCGGGTTTGTCAGCCGAGATTAACCTTGGTGAAGGTCGGGTAAACAGAATCTGGAAAAACAAGTCCGTTCAATGACATGGCTTCGTTCGCACGCGTGCGAAATCCCCGGCTGGCCGGCCGGTCCGCCGGCGTCGGTTGCGTTTTGGCCGCCCCGGCCCTATGGCAGGCGCGAAACGCGGGACTATCTCCCGCCTGGCGACAGCCCCGCTGCGCCGCCGAACCTTGGGACCGCTCCGCATGGACCTGCGCAACATCGCGATCATCGCCCATGTCGATCACGGCAAGACCACGCTGGTCGACGCCCTGCTGAAGCAGTCGGGGACGTTCCGCGACAACCAGGCGACCGTGGAGCGCGCGCTCGATTCCAACGACCTCGAGCGCGAGCGCGGCATCACCATCCTGGCGAAGGCGACCTCGGTCGACTGGCACGGCCACCGGATCAACATCGTCGACACCCCCGGCCACGCCGATTTCGGCGGCGAGGTCGAGCGCATCCTCGGCATGGTCGACGGCGTGCTGCTGCTGGTCGACGCCGCCGAAGGCCCGATGCCGCAGACCAAGTTCGTGCTAGCGAAGGCGCTCCGCCTCGGCTTGCGCCCGATCGTGGTGCTGAACAAGGTCGACAAGCACGACGCCGAGCCCGACCGCGCGCTGAACGAGGTGTTCGACCTGTTCGTGACGCTCGACGCCACCGAGGCGCAGCTCGACTTTCCCGTGCTCTACGCCTCGGGGCGCAGCGGCTGGGCCGACGCCGCGCTGGACGGGCCGCGCGCGAACCTCGACGCGCTCTACCAGCTGGTGCTCGACCATGTGCCCGCGCCGGCGCAGGTGGCGCGCGCCGCCGAGCCCTTCGCGATGCTCGCGACCACCCTCGCCGCCGACCCGTTCATCGGCCGGCTGCTGACGGGGCGGATCGAGAGCGGCTCGGTGCGGACCGGCCAGACCGTCAAGGCGATGGACCGCGAGGGCCGCGAGATCGAGCGTTTCCGCGTCTCGAAGGTGCTGGCCTTCCGCGGGCTGGCGCGCACCCCGATCGACGCGGCCGAGGCCGGCGACATCGTCAGCCTCGCCGGAATGTCGAAGGCGACCGTCGCCGACACGCTGGCCGATCTCGCCGTCACCGAGGCGATCCCCGCCCAGCCGATCGATCCGCCGACGATCTCGGTAACCTTCGGCATCAACGATTCGCCGCTGGCGGGGCGCGAGGGCGACAAGGTGCAGTCCCGGGTGATCCGCGACCGGCTGATGCGCGAGGCGGAGACCAACGTCGCGATCAAGGTCAGCGACACCCCCGGCGGCGAGGCCTTCGAGGTCGCCGGCCGCGGCGAATTGCAGATGGGCGTACTGATCGAGAACATGCGGCGCGAGGGCTTCGAGCTCGGCGTCTCGCGCCCGCAGGTGCTGTTCCGCGAGGAGGCCGGCCAGCGGCTCGAGCCGATCGAGGAGGTGACGGTCGACGTCGACGAGGACTACGCCGGCGTGGTGGTCGACAAGCTCAGCCAGCGCAAGGGCGAGATGACCGAGATGCGCACCGGGGCGGGCGGAAAGACCCGCATCGTCGCGCACGTGCCGTCGCGCGGGCTGATCGGCTACCACGGCGAATTCCTGACCGACACCCGCGGCACCGGCGTGCTGAACCGGGTGTTCCATGCCTGGGCGCCCTGGCGCGGCCCGATCCCCGGGCGGCGCAACGGCGTGCTGATCTCGATGGAGGACGGCGTCTCGGTATCCTACGCGATCTTCAATCTGGAAGATCGCGGCAAGTTCTTCATCGGCTCGGGCGAGCAGGTCTACACCGGCATGATCCTCGGCGAGCACAACCGCGACAACGATCTCGAGGTGAACCCGCTCAAGGGCAAAAAGCTGACCAACATCCGCGCTGCCGGCAAGGACGAGGCGGTGGTGCTGACCACGCCGCTGCGGATGACCCTCGAGCAGGCCATCGCCTACATCGAGGATGACGAACTGGTCGAGGTCACGCCGCGCAACATCCGTTTGCGCAAGCGGTTCCTCGATCCGCACGAGCGCAAGCGCCAGTCGCGTCAGGCCGCCTCCTGACCGGGTTTACCCCTTTGCATTATGCAAATTCCTTTGCAATTCACGGCTGGGTTGAGTTCGCGCTTTGGAGAACCGGCCGTTTTGCACCCTAGGGTTGTTTCGATCCGCGGTCATCCGCCGAAGGAAAACCTGTGATTGAGCCCGCGTCACGCGTATCGCGTGTGATGCGAGGACTTGGCATGAAACATGCATTGCTTGTCAGCGTAACGCATTCGATAGTGGAGCCAGTCAGATGAGACATCCCGTGGACGTGCATGTCGGTAAGCGGGTCAGGCACCGGCGCTGGATGGTGGGCATGACCCAGCAGCAGCTCGGCGACATCGTCGGCATCAAGTTCCAGCAGATCCAGAAATACGAGACCGGCATGAACCGGATCTCGGCCTCGCGGCTCTGGGACATCGCCCAGGCGCTCAACGTCTCGATTAGCTTCTTCTTCGAGGGCTTCGACAGCGAAGCGTCCACGTCGCAGACGCCGACGTCGACGCCGGAACGCGGCGACCTGCTCGCCGACAAGGAGGCGCTGGAGCTGGTGAGGTCCTACTACTCGATCCCCGAAGCGCAGCGCCGGCGGCTGTTCGACCTCGCCCGGGTGCTCAGCGACGTCGCCTGACCGGCGCGCGTCGCGCTCGACGGGCCCCGCGCGATCCGGGACCGCTCGCGCAGAATGGGGCTCGGCATGGATCGTCGCGCAAGCGCGTTCGCGCCGGAACTTCGGCGCGACCTATGGCGCGTCGCCGAAGGTCTGGCGGACGTGGCCGCCGCGTGCTGCCTGCCGCTGTTTCGCAGCCCGGAGCTGACGGCGGCTAACAAGGCCGCCACCGGCTTCGACCCGGTCACCGCCGCCGACCGCGAGGCCGAGTCTGCGATGCGGGCGCATCTTGCCCGCCACCGCCCGGACGACGCGGTCCTCGGCGAAGAGTTCGGACCGACGAGCGGCCGCTCCGGCCTGACCTGGGTGCTCGACCCGATCGACGGCACCCGCGCCTTTCTCTCCGGCGCGCCGACCTGGGGCGTGCTGATCGCGCTCGACGCCGGCGCGGGGCCGGTGCTCGGGATCATCGACCAGCCCTACACGCGCGAACGCTTCATCGGCGGCTTCGGCCGGTCGGTCCTGCGCCGCGACGGCCTCGAACGACCGCTGGCCACCCGCCCCTGCACGGGGCTCGCGGACGCGATCCTCTACTCCACCTTCCCCGAGATCGGCACCCCGGCCGAGCGCGCCGGCTTCGAGGCCGTGCGCGACCGGGTGCGGCTGACCCGCTACGGTTTCGACTGCTACGCCTATGCGCTGATCGCGCTCGGCCAGATCGACCTGGTGATCGAGGCGGGGTTGCACCCCTTCGACGTGCAGGGACCGCAAGCGGTGATCGAGGCGGCGGGGGGCATGGTCAGCGACTGGCGCGGCGGACCGGCGCACTGCGGCGGCCGCATCGTCGCGGCGGGCGACCGCCGGACGCACGCCGCCGCGCTCGAGCACCTCGCGCGGGTCAGCGACTGAGGCGTTGCGTCCGGTCGAGCCGAGCCGACGGCTCGGCGAGAAAGCCGTCGATCGCCGCCCAGACCTGCGCCTGGATCTCGGGCCGCTCCATGAAAATCTCGTGCCGTGCCCCGTCCAGCGTCACCAGCCGCCCCGCCTTCATCTTGCCCATCTGCGTGCGGATCATGCTCGACGACACCACCCGTTCGTCGGTCCCGAGAAAGGTCAGCACCGGCAGGCTCGGCAACGGCGCCACGAACAGCCGCGCCATCTCCTCGAGCGCGGCGCGGGTCCATTGCACGTTCGGACCGCCGAGCGCCAGTTCGGGATGCTCGCTAATCTGGCGCACCGCCCAGGCGAAGTGCTCCGGATCCGAGGTCAGCGCGTTCGCCTCGAACGCGACCGCCAGCGCGGTCGGCTTTTCGTTGGCTCCGGGCATCAGCCGCAGCCCGAGCCCGAGGATGTTGGCGAGCTGCGTCATCTTCGACGTCAACTCGCGGGTCGCCGTGCGCATCTGCAGATGCCACATCGGGGCGGAGAACACCGCCGCGGCGAAATGCGCGCCTTCGAGCAGCGTGCGCAGTCCGATGCAGGCCCCCATCGAATGCGCGACCAGCACCCGCGGGCCGCTCAGCGCCTCGACCTCGGGATGCGACAGTAGCGCCGCCACGTCGTGCTGATAGTGGCGGAAGTCTTCCTCGTGGCCGAGATGCGGGGTCGTCGGGTGACGCTGCGACAGTCCCTGCCCGCGCCAGTCGATCACCACGACCGACAAACCGAGCGCGGCGAGGTGGCCGACGACGCGGCCGTATTTCTCGACGTATTCGGTTCGCCCGGGAAACACGATCGCCGTTCCCCGCGGGCCGTTCGGCCAGACCGCCGCGCGAACGCGAAGCCCGTCCGGCGTCCGCAGCCAGACCGCGCGTCCGCCGGCCGGCGCCTCGGCCACGTCCGAAAAGAGCGGCGCGGCCTCGCTCATGCCAGAAGGCTGCCGAGTTTCATCGCCAGTCCCATGTCACCGTCGACCTTCAGCCGACCGGACATGAAGGCGGCGGTCGGATTGATGTCCCCGTCGAGGATGCCGCGAAAGGTGTCCGCGTCGGCGGTCATCACGCAATCCGCCGCGCCGTCGTCGCGGCGCGCGCCATCCTCGTCGATTCGCAGCGAGCCTTCGTCTTCGATGACGAACTTGACCGATCCGTCGATTCCCCCCCCGTCCAGCTTGGCGTTGAGGGCCTTGACGGCTGCGTCGATGATCTCGCTCATGGGTTTTCTCCGATCGGGAGGGCCTTGGCCCTCGATTTTCCAGGTTCGATGCCTAATCTAGAGGTGATGGTGAGGTTTAAAAAGCGCCTGCTGGCGGGCGCCGTTGCGTCAGCCCTGCTGATCGGAAGCGGATCGGCCGCGTCCGCGCAGAACGCCGCGCAATCCGCGCGCCTCGACGAGCTGTTCGTCCAGCTCGCCGAGCCCGACAGCTCAGACTGGTCGCGAATCGAGGCCGAGATCGTCCGGCTGTGGTCGCAGTCCGGCTCGCCGGCGATGGACCTGCTGCTGCGCCGCGCCACCGAGGCGATGGACACACAGGACTACGCCGGCGCGATCGAACACCTCAGCGCGCTGACCGACCACGCGCCCGGGTTTGCCGAGGGCTGGAACGCGCGGGCGACGGCGTTCTATTTCCTGGACGAATATTCGCTGTCGATGGCCGACATCCAGCGCACGCTGGCGCTCAATCCGCGCCACTTCGGGGCGCTGGAGGGGCTCGCGGCGATCCTCGAAGAGCTGGGCCAGCCGGATCTGGCGCTGCGTGCGCTAAGCGCGGCAAAGGCGATCAACCCGAACCGTCCCAGCGTGCGGCAGAGCCTTGAGCGCCTCGAGCTCGAGATGGGAGCGGTCGAACTCTGATCGCCAGAGCTCGCGGAAAGACCAGGGATGCCCAACGAGAGCGCCGCGCGGGTCACCGCGATGCTCGGCCCGACCAACACCGGCAAGACGCACTACGCCATCGAGCGGATGCTGGCGCACCGTACCGGCGTGATCGGCTTGCCGCTGCGGCTGCTCGCGCGCGAAGTCTACGACCGCTGCGTCGCCCTGCGCGGGCCTTCCGTCATCGCGCTGGTGACCGGCGAAGAGCGCATCGTGCCCGCTCGCGCCGCCTATTGGGTCTGCACCGTCGAGGCGATGCCGCTCGACCTGCTGCCCGAGTTCCTGGCGGTCGACGAGATCCAACTCGCCGCCGATCCCGACCGCGGCTACATCTTCACCGACCGGCTCCTGAACGCCCGGGGTCTGTCCGAGACGCTGTTCCTCGGGTCCGACACGATGCGCGGCCGCATCGCGAGCCTGGTGCCCGGCGCCTGGTTCCTGCGGCGCGAACGCTTCTCCAAGCTCGCCTACACCGGCCCGCGCAAGCTCAGCCGGATGCCGCCGCGCAGCGCCGTCGTCGGCTTCTCGGTCGACGACGTCTACGCGAGCGCCGAGCTTATCCGCCGCCAGACGGGCGGCGCCGCCGTCGTGATGGGCGCGCTCAGCCCGCGCACCCGCAACGCCCAGGTCGAGCTATACCAGAACGGTGACGTCGACCACCTGGTGGCCACCGACGCGATCGGCATGGGCCTGAACCTCGACATCGCCCACGTCGCCTTCGCCGGCGTGGTCAAGTTCGACGGTCGCCGCCACCGCCACCTCGCGCCGAACGAACTGGCCCAGATCGCCGGGCGCGCCGGGCGCTACACGACCGACGGCACCTTCGGGGTGACCGGCGAGGCCGGCCCGCTCGAACCCGAGGTGGTCGAGGCGATCGAGAGCCACCGATTCGCGCCGCTGCGGCGACTGCAGTGGCGCAACGCCAGGTTGGACTTCGGTTCACCCGCTTCCCTGATCGCGAGCCTCGAAGCGCCGTCGGACCACGCCGACCTCCAGCGCGCCCGCGAGGCCGACGACGTCGCGACCCTCAAGGCGCTGCTCGAGATCCCCGACGTCGCCGGCCGCCTTCGCGACGCGCGCGACATGCGGCTGCTGTGGGACGTCTGCCAGATCCCTGATTTTCGCAAGGTCTCGCCGGTCGAACACGCTCGGCTGGCCGCGCGGCTGCACGGGTTTCTCCACGCCGGCGGACATGTGCCGACCGACTGGCTGGCCGGGCAAATCCACCGGATCGACCGAACCGAAGGCGACATCGACGCGTTGTCGAAGCGCCTCGCGTATATCCGCACCTGGACCTACGTGGCGCAGCGACGGGCCTGGGTGGACGACGCGGACCATTGGCGGGACGAGACCCGTGCGGTAGAAGACCGGCTGTCGGACGCGCTTCACGCGCGGCTGACCCAGCGGTTCGTCGACCGGCGCACGAGCGTGCTCATGCGCCGGCTGAAGCAGAAGGAGACCCTCGTGGCGACAGTGTCCGACACCGGCGAGGTCAGGGTCGACGACCAGTTCGTCGGCCGGCTCGACGGGTTCCGCTTCCGCCTCGATCCCACCGCCGACGCCGAAGCCGCCAAGACCCTGCGCCAGGCGGGCGTCGCAGCACTGGCGCCCACGCTGTCGCTGCGCGCCGACAAGTTCTACAACGCCCCCGACCCCGAGATCGACGTGACCGAGCAGGGCGGCTTGATGTGGGGCGAATACGCCGTGGGCAAGCTCGTCGCCGGTCCCGACGCGCTGGCGCCCGCCGTGCAGCCCTTCGTCGACGACGACGCCCCCCCGGAGATCGCCGAGAAGGTGCGCCGCCGCCTCGGCCACTGGATCGACCGCCGGATCGCCGCCCAGTTCGCGCCGCTGATCGCATTGCGCGACGACGAGGCGCTGACCGGCATGGCGCGGGGCATCGCGTTCCGCTTGGTCGAGGCGCTGGGCGTGCTGCCGCGCGCCGAGATCTCCGACGACGTCAAGGCGCTCGATCAGGACGGCCGCGCCAGTCTGCGCAAGCACGGCGTGCGCTTCGGCCAGTATACCATCTTTCAGCCGCTGATGCTGAAACCGGCGCCGACCCGCCTGCGGCTGGTGCTCTGGGGCCTGAAGGAGGGTCTGGACGAATTTCCCTCGGCGCCGCCGCCGGGCCTGGTGACGGTGCCCGCCCCGCCGGGCGCTGCCGCCGGCTATTACCCGCGGGCCGGGTACCGGCTCGTGGGCGAACGGGCGATCCGGATCGACATGCTCGAACGGCTCGCCGACATGATCCGGGGCCTCGACGCGCCGGCGGGCTTCGAAGCGAGCGCAGACATGCTGTCGATCACTGGCCTCGGTCAGGACCAGTTCGCCCGGATGCTGCAGGCGCTCGGCTATGTCGCGACCCAGGGCACGCGCCCGAAGCGCAAGCCCGCGCCCCAGTCCCCGCGTGCGGCCAGTCGACCCGAGGCGCCGGCGGCGCCCGACGCCGTTGCCGAAGCGCCGGCAGAGTCCGACGCCATTTCCGAAGCGCCGGCGGCTCCCGACGCCCTCGCCGAAGCGCCGGCCCGGCCCGCGTCCGCCGAACCGGACGGCCAGGCGCCCGCGGAGATGCTCGAGGCGGCGCTCCATCCGCTCGAAACCACGGATGTCGCCGCGGTCGTGACTATACCGGTCGAACCCGACGCGATCCCTGGCACGCACGGCGAGCCATCGACGGAAGAATCGGCGGACGAATCGACGGAAGACCTGAAGGCCTCGACCGCCGACGCGCCGCTGCCGCCCGGCTCCGAGCCTGCGGCGATCGGTGACGACGCCCCCGGGGACGTGGCGGCTCCGCCAACTTCCGGCGCAGCCGCGGAACCGGCGGCGCCGGAGACCGAGACCTTCTACACCTTCGCGCGCGCCCCCCGCCGCCGGCCGAACGAAGCGCGCAAGCCGCAGGAGGCCGAGCGGCCGCGAGAACCTGGCAAGCCCAGGAACCCGGACAAGCCGCGCGAGCACGGCAAGCCGCGCGGTAAGCCGCGGCGCGAGGAAGCCGCCCGCAAGCCGGGCGGAAGCGGCAAGCCGGACGAGGCTCCGCCGCCGCCGCGCCCGGTTCGGCCGGAAAAGCCGATCGACCCGGACAATCCCTTCGCCGCCCTGATGGCGCTTAAGCTCCGCGGCTGACGCGGCGGGAATGCAGCCCGGCCCGGCGATCCGGCTCGACAAGTGGCTCTGGCAGGCGCGTCTCTGCAAGACCCGTGGCCTTGCCGCACGGCTGGTCGCAGCCGGGGCCGTGCGCGTCAACGCCGTCAGGGTGCTGAAACCGGCCGCACCGCTGCGCGTCGGCGACGGGATCACGTTCGCCCAGGGCGAAACGGTCCGGGTCCTGCGCGTGCGCGAACTCGGGGCGCGGCGCGGCCCGGCCATCGAGGCGCGGATCCTCTACGACGAGCTTGCCGCAACCGATCCGCCCCTTGATCCTCCCCGTCGGCTAGATACATAAACGCCGGTGGAGTGTGACAGGCTTCGCGGGATCGGCGACCGTTCGAGGACTGTGCGCATGACCTACGTGGTCACAGAAAACTGCATCGCCTGCAAATACACCGACTGCGTCGAGGTCTGCCCCGTGGACTGCTTCTACGAGGGCGCCAACATGCTGGTGATCCATCCGGACGAATGCATCGACTGCGGCGTCTGCGAACCGGAATGTCCCGCCGACGCGATCCGGCCCGACACCGAACCGAACATGGAGCCGTGGGTCGAGTTCAATCGCAAATATTCCGAGGCCTGGCCGGTGCTCGTGACGAAGCGCGACCCGCTGCCCGAGGCCGAGGCCCGCGACGGCGAGGCCGGCAAGATGGAGACCTACTTCTCCGAAGCCGCCGGCGAAGGCGGCTGAGCTAAAACGGGCGGATTTGCGCCGATCCGGCAGCCAGAACGGGCCGGTCGCGTTGCGACAGGGGCTTTGGGGGCGGTGTCACCGTTTTGTGTGCATCGCGGCATGATGCGGTTTTCCTTCCATCTGAGCGGTTTTTGTGCTATGAAACAATTCCACGTGAGGTTCGGGATCACGGCCAGACACGAACTGGCCTGAAGAAAGTCCGCCCCAAAGCAAGAACTGCGTCGCGCTGCATCTGCAGCCGGTTAAGTCTCTGTGTCCGCAGGCGGCGGGAAGAACAGTCCGAACCCGGTCAGAAGGAAGCGACGCGCAAGATGAGCAAGGTCAGGAAGCCTTCGGAGTTTCGTCCGAACGATTTTGTCGTCTACCCGGCGCACGGCGTCGGTCGAATCATCTCGATCGACGAGCAGGAGGTCGCCGGGATCCGGCTGGAGATGTTCGTCATCTCGTTCGAGAAGGACAAGATGACCCTGCGCGTTCCGACCGCCAAGGCCGGCGCCGTCGGGATGCGTCCGCTGTCCTCCGCCGACATCGTCGGCAAGGCGATGGACACGCTCAAGGGCCGCGCCCGGGTCAAGCGCGCCATGTGGTCGCGCCGCGCCCAGGAGTACGAGCAGAAGATCAACTCCGGCGACCTGATCTCGATCGCCGAGGTGGTGCGCGACCTGCACCGCAGCGACGACCAGCGCGAGCAGTCCTATTCCGAGCGCCAGCTCTACGAGGCGGCGCTCGAACGCCTGACCCGCGAGGTCGCCGCGGTCGACGGCGTCGAGGAAGCCAAGGCCCAGGCCCGCGTCGGCGAGGTGTTGGGCGGTCGCGTCGCGGCTTGACGCTTTCTGTTTTGCATGGGTTGGGACGTCGCCGGATCGATCCCGGTGACGTGTTTTTCTTCAAGGTGAATTGCAGTCGGGCGAGACCCTGAACTTCCTGCGATCTGCGCCTCTATCCGCTCATACGGTTCGCCGAAGATGCCCTCGAAAAAACGAGCCCAACGCTCGTAGCGGCCACGCGTCCCTGCCGCACTAAATCCAACCGCGGCATTCCGGGTAGTCCGCGGCTTGCGCCGCCGCCGGTTTGCCGCCACATCGGGCGCGCATGACCCCCGCCGCCCGCCTCTCCGCCGCGATCGAGCTGCTCGACGCCGCCCTCTCCGGCGAGCCGGCCGAGCGGGCGCTGACCCGCTGGGCGCGGGCCAGCCGCTTCGCCGGCTCGAAGGACCGCGCCGCGGTGCGCGACCTCGTCTACGACGCGCTGCGGCGGCGACGCTCGCTCGCCTGGGCCGGCGGAGCCGACACCGGGCGCGCGATTCTGCTCGCCCAGGCCGCCGCCGAAGGCGCCGATCTCGATGCGCTCTGCACCGGCGACAGTTTCGACCCGGCGCCGCTAACGACCGACGAGCGCGCCCGCCTCGCCGCCGACCGGCCTCCGGCGCCGGATCCCGTCCGTCTCGACTACCCGGACTTCCTCGATGCGCCGCTCCGCGCCTCGCTCGGCGTCGACTTCGAGTCGGTGCTGGCCGCGATGCAGGCCCGCGCCCCGGTCGACCTGCGCGTCAACACGCTCAAGACCAACCCGGGCGCCGCCATCGTCGTACTCGCCCGCGACGGCGTCCACGCCGCGCCGCACCCGCTGGCGCCACACGCGTTGCGGGTGGTCGACAACCCCCGCGGCGTCGCCGCCAGCCGCGCCTACACCCAGGGCATGATCGAACTGCAGGACGTCTCCAGCCAGCTCGTCGCAACGGTGGCGAACGCCCGCCCGGGCATGACCGTGCTCGACTACTGCGCCGGCGGCGGCGGCAAGACGCTGGCGCTCGCCGCCGCGCTGGCGGGGCGCGGAACCCTGTTCGCCTGGGACGCCAATCCCCGCCGCATGGCCGACCTGCCCGAGCGCGCCCGCCGCGCCGGCGCCGCCGTGCGCCTCCTCGAGCGCGCCGACCTCGACCGGCTCGGGCCCGCCTGCGACCTGGTGCTGGTCGACGCCCCCTGCTCGGGCACCGGCGCCTGGCGGCGCAAGCCCGAGGGCAAGTGGCGGGTCACGCCCGCCGAGATCGCCGCCTTCCCGGCGCTCCAGGCCGCCATCCTCGACGCCGCGAGCCAGCACGTGAAGCCCGGGGGGCGGCTGGTCTACGCCACCTGTTCGCTGCTCGGCGTCGAGAACGAGGCGCAGGCCGCCGCCTTCTCCGCCCGACGCCCCGACTGGACGCCGGAGATCGCACGCCGCCTCAGTCCGCTCGACGGCGGCGACGGCTTCTACGTCGCCCGGTTCCGAGCCCCGCTGCTGCGCTGAGACTCAACCCTATCGCGCATTCAAGGCTCCTTAACAGAACCTATGGTTGAACTCGCTCGCGTGATCTGATCTGATCCACCGACGGCGGGAAGGCGACCAGTGCAGGACGAGGCGAAGACGGCAGCGGCCACGGCGGGCGATGTCCGTCCGGCCTCCTTCGCGCTCGCGGCCGGCGGCCTGCTCGCCGGCGCCGCGCTCGCCGCGGCCTGGAGCGGGGCGTCCGCCGCCCCGGCCGGCGTCGCCTCAGCGGTCGTGGTCTTCGCCGGCTACCTGGTCGCGCAGCGCTCGGGGCTGATGCGGCAGGCGGACGCGTCCCATCGCGGCGGCATCGCCCATTTCACGACCTGCCCCGAGCCGGTTCTGGTGACCGACCTCGACGGCCGCCTGCTCGCGCAGAACCCGGCCGCCGCGAACCGCTGGGCGGCCGGTCCGCCGCTCGCCGCCTGGGTCGCGGACCCGCGCGCGACGCTCTACCGGCTCTGCCGAGAAGCCCGCGCCAACGGCGTCGCGTCGGAGACGGCCGCGGACCCCGCCCTGCGGGTCGTCGTCGCCCGCCACGGCCACCGCCGCCTGCTGTGGCGGCTCGAGCGCGCCCCGGGCGCGACGCCCGGCCTCGCCAGCGCCGGCGTGCCCTGGCTGCGCATCGACGACGCGGGCCGGGTCCACCGCGCCAACGCGGCGCTCCGGGCGCTGGCCCCGGCGGCGCCGACGACGATCGACGCGCTGCTCGCGGATCCGCCGCTGCGCCCGGACGCGGTGCACGTGCTCGCCGGCGCCGGCCATGCGGTGCGCGCCGTGGTCCTGCCCGCCGAGACCGGCCTGCGCGACGTGCTGCTGATCCCGCTCGACGGCGCCGAGGTGTCGGGCCTGGTGCCGGATCATTTCCTCGAGGACTTGCCCGTCGCGCTCGCTCGCCTATCGACCAGCGGCGCGCTCACCTTCGC
>JANOEW010000265.1:0-3985 GCA_031413475.1 Amaricoccus sp. | reverse complement strand
GGGCGGTGGTTGAAATCCAGTGTCAAAACGGCACCTCCGGCGAACTGGCTTTGGCGATGTCGGAGATGGCCTCACGGAAACCCTCGACGGATTCCTCGATCAATGCGCGCACCTGCGCTTCTGTCAGACCGGCCAGCGGGGTGGCCCAGCCGATCTCGTCCATCAGCATCGCCATGCGCTTCATGGTGGCGGTGACGGCGGCGCGCTCTTCCTCGGTCAGGTCAACCATGGCCGAATGCCCCCGTGCCAAACGCGTCCAGAATCCTTGGCAGGACATCGAGCAGAACCAGACCGATGGCCGGGGTCGCTTCGACCGGTGCGGATCGAACCAGCCAAAACCACGGGTGGGTTGTCGGCAGACAGCACAGAGCGTTCCACGCGGATGCCAGAGCCGCCGCCGGTCCTCGGCCGTGATGGGGGAGTGGATCATGGATCATGCCGCCCTCCGTTCGGGAGCAGACGCCGCGTCGATCAGCTGGCGGATGGCGCGCTTATTGAAACCGAACGTCATCAGCGCCGAGGCGCGGTAGCGCGTCAGGCCGAAGTCGTGGCGGCACTCGGGCGGCAGGTATTGCAGCTGCTTCTCGGTCGGCGGCTGGCGCAGCCAGGAGCGGGTCTTGAAGGCGCTCTCGTCCGTCTCGTGGGTGTTCAGCCAGTCATCGGCCTGCGCGAGGCACACGGTTCGTTCGCCGACGCCCAGCAGATGCGGGCGTTCGCCCTTCGCGCCGCCGATGGCGTACCAGACCCCATCCATCCAGAAGATGCCGCCCCAGGCCGTGAAGCCCGCCGCCATCAGCGCGTCGTCCGTGCCGAAGAGGTCGACCCACGCGAAGCTGGACCGCTTCAGCAGGTCGATCTCCGTCATCATGAAGCCCGAGAGCGGCGCCGCGGCCCCGCCTTCGCCCGCGTCCGGATCCTCGCGCGGGAACGCCTCGCCGCAGAGCGGGCACTCGGTGGCGGCGAGCGGGATTTCCGCCTCGCAGGCCGGGCAGGTCTTCGTCGGCGCCTCTCCGATCTCGGTCTGGCCGTTGAGATCGACATCCTGTTCCAGCGTGCCGTGGATCAGGCTCGACGTCCCGAAATCCAGCACGACGCAGTCGGTCTTGACGATGCCGGGGTGTTCCTCGGGATCGACGGTGCGCAAGCCGCGCCCGACCATCTGGATCATGGTGGACTTGTAGGAGCTGGGCCGCAGCAGCACGACGCAGGAGGTGGGCGGATGGTCCCAGCCCTCGGTCAGCACGGCCACGTTGACGACGACGCGGATGTCGCCCGAGGCATAGCTGGCCAGAAGCGCTTTCCGTGTCTCGGCCGCGAGGTCACCGTGGATCAGTGCAGCGGAAACGCCCGCCGCCCTGAACGCGTCGGTAACGTGTTCGGCGTGCTCGACGGTGGAGCAGAACACCACGGTCTGCCGGTCGCCAGCCTTTTCCTTCCAGTGCCGGATCACCTCGTCGGTGACGGGCGCGCGGTCCATGATGCCCGCCACCTCGGCCATGTCGAAATCCGACATGGTCTTCCGGACGGACCGCAGCTCGTCCTGCACGCCCACATCGATGACGAAGGTGCGCGGCGGGACGAGGTGACCGGAGGCGATCAGCTCGCCCAGCCGGACCTGGTCGGCGACATTGTCGAAGACCTCGCGCAAGCCCTTCTTGTCGCCCCGGTTCGGCGTCGCCGTGACCCCGAATATCCGGGCGTCGGGATTGGTCTCGCGCACGCAGTCGATTATGCGACGGTAGCTGTTGGCGACCGCGTGATGCGCCTCGTCGACGACCAGCAGGTCGAGACGCGGCATGTCGGCCAGGTTCGATGCCCGAGCCAGCGTCGGCACCATGGCGAAGGCGACCTGACCACCCCAGGACTTCTCGGTGGCGTCGATGACCGAGGTGGCAACGCCTGGCACCACGCGCTGGAACTTGGCGCGGTTCTGCGCCGTCAGCTCATCGCGATGCGCCAGCACGCAGGCCTTGGCGCCGTCGCCGATCATCTCGCCGGTGACCGCTGACAGCATGATGGTCTTGCCCGCACCCGTGGGCGCCACGCCCAGCGTATTGCCGCGGGAGGCGAGCGCAGCCACGCTGCGCTCGACGAAGGTCTTCTGGCGGGGGCGCAGGCGCATGGCCGATCCCCCTTACTGCGCCCAACTCGGCCGACCGGCCGTGCCGGGGGCGGACGCGGGCTGGCTGGGCTGGGACGCCGTGGCGGGCTGCTGCGGGGCATGGCCCTGCGCCGGGGCGGCGGCGAACTGCGACGCGACGGTGCCGATCAGCGCGGCATAGTCGCGGTGATCGGGCGTGACCGCGGCGCGGATTTCGTTCTTGTCCTCGCCGTTGGTGTCGGTGCCGATGTCGATGCGGGCGACGAACTCGACCCCGTCGAGATCTTCGAAGCCGTTGATGCGGCGGCGCGCCTGCGCCTCCGGCGAGTTGTCCTTGTCGGACACGCCGCGCGCGGAATTGAGAATGCCCCGGATCAGCCCGCGCCCCATGTTGGCCCAGTCGGGTCCCTTCGGGCTGTAGAGGCCGATCAGCGACCAGATCTTGCGGCGGGCATAGGGCCCTTCGACGACAGTGTATTCGGCGTCGAGATAGACGGCGCCGGTGGTGGCGCGGCGGGCCCAGCCGCCGGTCCAGCCCTGCGAGGGGTCGTCGAAGCCGCCCGGGCGCAGGGTCATGCGCACCTTGGCGAGCGTGCCCTTCGGGATGACGTTGGTGTTCGATTGCGCGGAGTTGAAGTCGTTCCAGGGTCCGGACATTGCGCGGCTCCTTTCAGTTGGAGGATGGGACGCGCAGCGGCGTCAGAGGGGAAAAGCCATCGCGTCGACCGGATCGGGACACCGGGCATGGCGAGATGCGCTCAGCCACGGCCGGGCTCCTGCGCGGCGGTGGGATCGGCCGGGGTCACCGGCGGCCAGGTCAGGCGTTCGGAGGCTGGCGCCGCGGGGCGCTGGATCTTCTCCATCAGCCGGCCGAGATGCGGGGCCTCGACCATGTCGAGGCGACCGGAGCGGTCCTTGGCCGGATAGCCCCAAGGGTTCAGCGTCTGGCAGACGAAGGCGCGCTGCGGCTGGCCGCCGGGGTCCGGGATGTCGGCCATGGTGATGACCTGATCCACGATCCCCGGCAGTTCGAGCCCCGTCTTCGAGCCGTCGATCTGCGGCTGGAAGACCTTTCGATTGAAATCGTCGAGCCGCTCGTCGAGGATCCCGACGAACCAGACATGCTTGCCCCGCGTGTGCTGCAGGTGCGTCAGCCAGGCGATCATCTCGCGGCCATGCAGCCCGTAGGCGCCGCGGATGTCGGGCTTGCCGGTCTTCTCCGAGAAGGCCTCGGACTGGCCGCGGCACCACTGGAAGCAGAGCCGCCCGGCCACCGTGATCGAGTCGATGAAGACGGTCTCGTACTTCTCGATCACCGCCGGATCGCCGTAGCGGCCGCAGACCTCGTCGAAATGCGCCTGGCTGTAGGGCTGGTCCTCGCGGAGCGCCGGGTTCGGCCCGCCGATGAACACCGCGAAGTCGCGACATTCCTTCCAGGCGCGGGGCCGGAGCGTGTCGATCTCCAGCCCCTCGACCGCCAGATCGCCGGCCTCGAGGTCGATGAAGAGCGTGGTCGAGGCGTTCAGCGTCCAGAGCAACGACGTCTTGCCGATGCCGGACCGGCCGAAGATGACGCCCTTGATGCCCTTGCGCTGCGCGAGCCGTTCGTCGGCACTGATGATCGGGAGGGCCATCACCGGCCCTCCTTCTTCAGCACCGCCGGGGCGGCGGGGTCGGCGCCGATGCACCCCGCCTCGCGAGCGAGCTTGTAGAGCCGCTGGAGCGCGGCGGCGCGGCGGTACGCGGCCGAGCTCTCCCGCTCCGCATCCACGATCGCGAAGGCGATCTCGTCGACGCTCGCCTCCACGACCGGCAATGGCTCTCGCGGCTCGTCGCCGGAGCGCTGCGGGAAGGTGATGGTTTCGGGGAGGTCTTCGAGGGCGT
>JANOEW010000264.1:0-4273 GCA_031413475.1 Amaricoccus sp. | reverse complement strand
ATCTCGACCAGGTGTTCCTTGGCGAGCTCGAGGATCGACAGGAAGGTGACCACCAGCCCGGGACGGCCTTCCTCGGCGGTGAACAGCGCCGTGAAGGAGTGGAACTCGCGGTCCTCGAGCGCCTTGAGCACGTCGCCCATGCGCTGGCGCACCGAGAGCTTGTCGCGCTGCACGTCGTGGCGGCCGTAGAGCTCGGCGCGCTTCATCACGTCCTTGAGCGCAAGCAGCAGTTCGCGCAGGTCAACCGGCGGCGGCAGGCGCACGACATGGCGATCGTCGACGTGGGCCTGCGCGGCCGCGAGGTCGCGGTCGATGCGGGGCAGGGCGTCGATGTCGGCCGCCGCCTTCTTGAAACGCTCGTACTCCTGCAGGCGTCGCACCAGTTCGGCGCGCGGGTCGAGCTCCAGGCCTTCCTCGGCCGGCGGTCGCGGCAAGAGCAGGCGCGACTTGATCTCGGCCAGGATCGCGGCCATCACCAGGTACTCGGCCGCGAGCTCGAGCTTGAGACCGTGCATCAGGTCGATGTAGTCGACGTACTGGCGCGTGATCTCGGCGATCGGGATGTCGAGGATGTCGAGGTTCTGGCGCCGGATCAGGTACAGCAGGAGGTCGAGCGGGCCCTCGAAGGCCTCGAGGATGACCTCGAGCGCATCCGGGGGGATGTACAGGTCCTGGGGCATTTGCAGGACCGGCTGCCCCTTGACGATCGCCAGGGGCATCTCCTGCTGCTGCGGCGGCGGCACGAAGATCGAGCCGGCGGACGCGGGGTTTTCCGCGGGGTCTGTATTCATCGATGCTGTCGCGCGGTGGCGCGGCTCGGTAATCCGGTGATGCGCGGGCGGATACGCAGCGTCCGCACGCGGGAACGGTCGCATCGAACGGCCACGGGCAGTTCGACGGGCTTCGGCCGGCAGTTGCCGGACGATCGGGACTGGCATTTCCGTCTACGACGCGGACGGCTTGCGGGTCGGACCAAATACGCCATCGCGGCGCAGCTGGTGGTCGCGTCTGTCGGAGCGGGACGGTTGCAACGGCTGTCGGCGCCGCGGAGCACAGGGCCCGGGAATACCGACGTCTGGCGACGGAGATTAGCGGCAAAGCGCGTATCAAGTCCAGTGCGACTACACTGCGGGCCCATGTGGTACGCGATCCTCGGCAACGACCGCGCGGGCTCGCTCGACCAGCGGCGCGCACAGCGACCTGCGCACCTTGCGCGCCTGGATGCGCTGCGCGACGCCGGTCGACTCCTGCTGGCGGGGCCGCTGCCTGCGATCGATTCCGCCGAGCCCGGTCCCGCCGGTTTCAGCGGCAGCCTGGTCGTGGCCGAATTCGAGTCGCTCGAAGCCGCCGAATCCTGGGCCCGGGCCGATCCCTACGTCGCGGCAGGGGGTCTGGCTGAAAGTCGATGTCCGACCTTTCCTGCGGGTCTACTGACCGGACGGCCCGATTGCGCTACGATTTTCCCAGGGTCGGGGGACCCCAGGGGGAAAATCCAGATGATCCGCATCGTGATCGCGGACGACCATGAGCTCGTCCGTACCGGCTTTCGCATGATCCTTGCCCGTGAATCCGACCTCGACATCGTCGGTGAAGCCGCCAGTGGCGAGGAAGCCGTCGCCCTGGTGCGACGCCTGCAGCCTGACGTGGTGCTGATGGACGTGCAGTTGCCCGGCATCAGCGGACTCGAAGCCACCGAGCGCATCGGGCGCGGCGGCTCCGGCGCGCGCGTGATCGTGGTGACGGTACTCGACGAGCAACCGTTCCCGCGCCGGCTGATCGAGGCCGGCGCCTCGGGTTACCTGAGCAAGGCGTGTCCGGCGCAGGAGCTGATCGACGCGGTCCGCACGGTTGCACGCGGCGGCCGCTACATCGGCATCGCGATCGCGCAGGCGATGGCGCTGGCCAGCATGCCGGGGTGCGCGGTCGCCTCGCCATTCGAGAACCTGTCGGCACGCGAACTCGAGGTGGCGCTCAAGCTCGCCGCGGGTGAATCGATGCAACACATTGCCGGCCGCCTGCACCTCAGCCCGAAGACCGTGGCGACCTACAAGTACCGCGTGTTCGAAAAGCTGGGCGTCGAGAACGAGGTCGCGCTGGCCCACCTCGCGGGCCAGCACGGACTGCTCGAAAGCGGGGGCCTGCGCCGCGCATGAACCAGGCGGCACCCGACCGGAGGACCCCGGTCGGGTGCCGAATCCTCAGGACTGCGGCGTGCCGTCGTCTGGCGCGATCGCGTGCTTGGGCGCCGGCGACGCGGCCTCCGGGTTCACCATGGGCTCGATTGCCGCCACGGGCAGCGGGAGCGGCACGATTGCCGGTTCGATCGCCACGGCGACGGGTGTCGGCGGCGGAACTGGCGCGGAATACACTGGCGCCGGCGCGACCGCGACCACGGGTGCTGCAATGGGATCGGGAATTGCCGCGTCCGCGACCCAGGTCGCGGCGACCGGCACGATGGCCGCGGGCACGGCAGCAACGGGCGCAATCGCAGCCGGAACGACCGCTGCCGGAGCCACCGCGACCGGGGCCGAAGCAGCGTCCGAAGGCGGTTGCGGGCGGAACACGGGCTGCGGGCGTGCTGTCGGTGCAGCCGCCGGAGGCGGCAATTCGCGCGGACTGGGGATTTCCGCAGCGGGCATCTCCCTGGTCGCGGCCTCGTGATCACGCGGGGCAGGATCGCGCTCGAAAGGCCCGGTGTGGTCAGCAACTGCAGTGTCGACACGAACCGGCTGCGCTACGGCAGCCGATGCGGTCGCAACCACCGGCATGGCTGGTGCCGGCGGGAAACCTTGCACCACATCGTCCTCGTCATCGAGATCGTCGTCCGCCTCGGTTCCGAGCAGGGATTCCGGCGTTCCGGCGAGCGCGGGATTGGCACGTTCGCCCCGGCGGCGACGGCGTCCGCCGCGACGACCGCGACGGCGCGGCCGCGTCCCGTCGGCGGCGAGGCCGTCGGCAGGCAACTGGTTCGGGTCCAGGGTGCCGGTTGCGACCGCCTCGTCGCTGGTCGAGGCAATCCCGGTAAGCAGGTCGTCGACCGCCACCGCGGCGCCGGCGGCGACAGCCGCTGCTGGTACAGGCGCCGGACGCGGTGGCCTTTCGTTACCGCCCTGCGGCTGTGAACGCGCGGCCGGTGCCGGCGCCGGGGTCCGCACCTGCGGGCTTGCGCCGCCAGACGCGGCCGAGCGGGACTGCGAGCCTGCGGGCCTGGCGGTCCCCGATCCTGGCGGACGCTGGCCCGATGCCGAACCCTGGCGTTGGGTACCGGCCGGCGCCGCACCGTCGCGCGGGCGTTCGCCACTAGGCCGCTCGCCGCGCCCACCGCGTTCGCCGCGTTCGCCGCGCTCGTTGCGATCGCGCCGATGGTCACGTCCATCGCGGCCTCCCGGCCTGCGCTCGCCGCCACGTTCGTTGCGTGCGCCACCGCGCTCATTGCGCGGACCACGATCGCTGCGTCCGGGTTGTTGCGGCGCTGCGGTTGCGGCGGGCGCGCTGGCAGGCTCGCCGCTGAACCACGCGGCAATCCGCCCCCAGAATCCGGCTTGCGGTGCCGCGGCACGTGGTGCCTGTGGCCGCGGCGTTTCCGCGCGTCGCGCGGGCGCCGGTGCCGGGGCCGGAGCTGCGGCCTCGACTTCGTCGACATCCTCGCGGTCAGGCGCCGGGGTTGCCGGTGTGACGCCGGTGACCGCGGGTTCCTCGCTGCGCGCTGCGCGGTCGACCGTCTGCGGCGGCAGCACCGGTTGCACCGTCGTGACACGCTCGTAGCTCGGACGCTTGTCCTCCTCCAATTCGGCCATGCGCACGCGCTTGACCTCGAAGTGCGGGGTCTCGAGATTGTGGTCGGCGACCACGACCACGCTGGCCTCGTGGCGCTGCTCGATCTCGCCGATCGCGCGGCGCTTCTCGTTGAGCAGGAAATTGGCGACATCGGGCGGGACCTGGACCACGACCTGCCCGGTGTTCTCCTTCATCGCATCTTCCTCGACCAGGCGCAGGATCGAGAGCGAGAGCGATTCCACGCCGCGGATGCGGCCATGGCCCTCGCAACGCGGGCAGATGATCTGGGTGGTGTCGCCGAGCGAAGGACGCAGGCGCTGGCGCGACATCTCGAGCAGGCCGAAGCGCGAAATGCGCCCGACCTGGACCCGCGCGCGGTCCATCTTGAGCGCGTCGCGCAGCTTGTCCTCGACCTCGCGCTGGTGGCGCGGGCTGTCCATGTCGATTAAGTCGATCACGATCAGGCCGCCGGCATCGCGCAGGCGCAACTGGCGCG
>JANOEW010000263.1:0-9852 GCA_031413475.1 Amaricoccus sp. | reverse complement strand
CCAGTGGAAACAAACAAATTCGCGCTGGCCGAGGCAAAAAGGTGAACCAAGCAAACGCAAAATTAATCCTCACATCCAACGTCGAAGAGCCGTTGATAATACGAATCTGCGAGCACCGAGACCGCGCCGATGTCATGCGTGATCAGGATGACCGCGATGCCATCCTCCTTTTGGATCTGGCGGATCAGTGAGAGGATCTGCGCCTGCACCGTGGCGTCCAGCGCCGTGGTGGGTTCATCCGCGATCAGCACGCGGGGGCGGGCGGCCAGGGCCAGCGCAATCATCGCACGTTGCAACATCCCGCCGGATAGCTCGTGCGGGTAGCGGTCGTAGCGGTCTTCCGGGTCGGGGATGCCGGACCGGGCGAGGAGCGAGACCGCCTCCTTCCGCGAGGCCTCGGCCGACAGGCCGGCGAAGCGGCGCGCCTGCTCGGCCAGTTGTGGGCCGATCTTCAGCATCGGATTCAGGGCGCTCATCGGGTCCTGAAAGATAACCCCGAAGAATCCGCCGCGCAGGCGGGAGAGCTCGGCAGGGGCCATCGACAGGATGTCGCGCCCATCGGCGTGAGCCGTGCCGCGCAGATCAACCGCCACGCCTTCGGGCAGAAGGCCGAGGGGGCCGAGCGTCATCACCGTCTTGCCCGAACCCGACTCTCCGACAATGGCCAGCGTTTCGCCAGGGGCGACATGGAAGCCCGCCCCGTCCACCGCCCGGACCGAGACCGTCGGGGTGTAGAGGTCGATCACCAACCCCTCGACCTGATAGATCGGCGCAGTCACGCCTCTGCGCCGTTTCGTGCGGCTTCTTCCACCGCGCGGGCGGCCTTTCGGCGGCGCAGCAACCCGCCTCGGACCGCGCGCGGCACCTTTTGCAGCGCGAAGGCCTCACCCAAAAGGTTGAAGCTGACGACCACGGCGGTCAGCGCGAGGCCGGGGATAATGACGAGCGCCGGGTTGTCCTCGATGTAGGACATCCCATCGACCAGCATCTGGCCCCATTCCGGCGTTGGGGGGGCGACGCCAAGACCCAGAAACGAAAGCGTCGCGATGGCCAGAACCAGCGCCCCGGCGTCGGCGCTGGCATAGACGACGACCAGGCCCAGCACGTGCGGCAGGATGTGGCGCGAGAAGATCCACAGATGAGAGGCGCCCATCACGCGTGCCGCCTCGATATAGGGCTGCTGCAACTCGGCCACCACGACAGCACGGCTCATCCGGGCATAATTCGCCCACCAGGCCAGCGTGAGTGCGACGACCATCTTCCAGTAGTCGGACATCCAGCTGAAGTTCTCGCCCGAGAACACGCCCATCAGCGCCAGCGCGATCACCAGCGACGGGAGCGCCAGGGCGATGTCGATGATCGAGATGAGCACGAGTTCCGTCCGTCCGCCGACGTAGCCTGCGAACGAGCCGATGACGACGCCGATCGCCAGCGCTGCCACCAGTACGAAGGACATGGCCACGAGCGAGGTGCGCGCACCGCCGATGATGCGGCTGAACATGTCGCGGCCAAGATAGTCGGTGCCGAGCCAATGCGCGATGGATGGCCCCTGCAGCAGCGCGCCGTAATCCTGTGATGCGGGGTCGTGGGTCATGAGGAGCGGCGCAAAGAGGCCGATCAGCACGAACAGGATCGCGGGGACTAGGATCGCCCAGGGCCAGTTCTTCATGCTTTCCGGGGCCTCCGCAGGCGTGGATCGGCCAGCATCGCCAGCAGGTCCACGATCAGGTTGACGGAAACGAAGAACACCACGAAGAGCGTGAGCGTCGCCTGCATGCCGATGAAATCGCGAAAGCGGATCGCCTCGATGAAGAAGGCGCCGACGCCGTTCAGGCCGAAGACCCGCTCAACAACGATGGCGCCGATGATCATCAGGGTGAACTGCGCGCCGAAGGTGGTCATGTAGGGAATGGCGATGTTGGGCAGCGCCTCTCGCAGCAGCACCGCGCGCCGCGTCAACCCCTTCGCGAAACCGGTCGTGGCGAAGGGCCGCGACATGGCGTCCTGCAGGTTCACCCGCACGACGCGGGCGAGAACCGAGGCGGGGAACAGCGCGATCGTTACCCACGGCAACAGCCAGGAGGTGAGGCCCGAGACGCCGAAGGTTGGCACGACGCCGAGCCAGACCGAAAACACGATCACCAGCATGGCGGCGACGAAGAAGTTGGGGGTTGAGGCGCCGACCAGCGCGAGGCCGTGCAGAACCCGGTCCACCGGGCCGCCATTGGATGCGGCCCCGGCGATGCCCATCGCCAGCGACAGGACCAGAGCCAGCAGCCCGCCGCCGACCAAGAGCGCCAGCGTCATCGGAATGCGTTCGGCGAATTCCTCGGCCATCGGCTTTCCGGTGCGCAAGCTGATCCCGAAGTCGCCGGTCAGCGCATCCCCCAGCCAGCGCGCATAGCGCACCGGCAGTGGGTCGTTCAGGCCAAGGTCATCGGCGATGCGCGCGATCATCGCGCCATCCGCGCCCGCGCCCGCCGCCCGTTCGGCGATGAGCGCAGCCACGTTTCCGGGCGCGGCGGTGACCAGCCAGAAGGTCAGAGCGGTCGCCGCCAGCATGAGGAGAAGGGCAAGCCCCACCCGCCGCATGAACATGCGTCGCATCGATGTCGCCCCCGTCTGGCCCCAGCTCCAGCAGCTCAGCTCAGCGTGATGCCCTTGAACGGCAGGTCATAGTCCGTCGCCGGCAGGCTGAAGCCCGCGACCCGCGGATGAACCGCCCAAAGCCGCTGGGTCACCACCAGCGGGCAGGTCGCGGTGTTGGCGCGCAACCAGTCGTAGACCGCCTGCATCGCCCCTTCGCGCGCATCGCCACCGGTTTCGAGCGCTGTAGCGACCAGCGCGTCAAGGTCGGGATGGACGTAGATCTTGCCATCCGGCCCGGTATCGGACGCGGTGACGAAAGACGCGCCGAGCGAGCCGTGCGGATCATAGGGCGCGCCGTAGGTGCCGAAGAAGGTCAGGTCATAGTCGAAGTTCGGACGGCGGTCGTGCATGGTGGCGTTGTCCACCGTCTCGATGTTGGTCTTGACGCCAACTTCCATCAGCATGCCCTGGATCATCTCGGCGATGCGGCGGGAACCGGGGAAAGACTCTTCGGAAACGAGGAAGGCGATCTCCAGTGCGGTTCCGTCCTTGGTCCAGCCCGAAGCGTCGCCCGCCCAGCCGCCCGCCGTCAGCGCGGCCTGCGCGGCCGCCACGTCACGCGCGGGAACGGGGGTGCGGGCGCCTGCCGTCGGCACGGTCGCAGGGAAGATGTCCACGGTCGGGTCGGCGAAGCCCTCAAACAGGACCGCCGCCACGGCCGCCCGGTCGATCCCGAGGAAGATCGCATCGCGCACGGCCTTGTCCTGCATCATCGGCGACTTCGGCGAGAACCCGAGGATCGTCGTCGCGGTCCCCGGCTCGGCCACGATGGTCATGCCTTCGCCGGCCAGCGCCTGGGCGCGGCGGGGCGACAGCGCGGCCACCCAGTCGCCGCCGATGACGTCGAGCTCGCCCGCTCGCAGCGCGTTGGCGCGGGCCAGTTCATCGGGCACCGCCTTCAGTTCCATGCGCGCAAAGGCGGGCTTTTCACCCCAATAGGCGTCGTTGCGGACCAGCACTGTCTCTGTCGAGGAATAGCTTTCGACGATCCAAGGGCCCGTGCCGACGGGCGCCGTCTGCTTGCCGTCCGCATCCGCCGCCTTTGGCGACAGGAACCGCACGGGCCGCACGATGGTCAGTTCCAGCAGCGCGGCCGGAACCGGTCGCTTCAGCTGCACGGTGATCTTGTTCGGCGCGTCGATGACGATCGAGTCATAGGCGTCGGCGATCCCGATCCAGGAAAAATCGGACACGCCCATCCAGCGCTTCAGGTTCCATTCCGCTGCCGTCGCGTCGAACGGCGTGCCGTCTGAGAAGGTCACGCCTTCGCGCAGATCGAAGCTGATCGAGAGGCCGTCCTCGGCGACGGTCCAGGCCGTCGCCAGCCCCGGCTCCAGCGCGCCGCCAGGGCCGTAGTGGATGAGCGCGTCGAAGACCACCGAATATGCCGACAGCGTCGAGACGTTCTGCAGAAGATCCAGATCGCCGGTCTCGCCCGCGATTGCCACGCGGAGCGTGTCGCTGTGCCCATCGGCCAGCGCGATCCGGGGCAACGCGGAAAGGACGGAAAGTCCCGCCGTTCCGGCGAGAAAAGATCGACGACCGAGCTTGATCATGGCGTGTCCCCTGTTGGTGCGCTTCCTTGGAAGCCTATCAGGGCATTCAATATTGTATAGATGAAAAGACGGCATCCCCGTGCTCGGTCTGCGGCGCCTGCCTGGCGCAGCCTTGTTCAGCCGCGCATGGCTCCTCAAGGGACCCTCCGAAGTCGGCTGCCGACGCGGAAAGGGCGCTGGCCGGGCTGCTGCTGAAAGCGAGAGGACGAGAAACCTCGGCCACGAAGATCGGACGGCAGTCCCGTCCTGACCGCCTGCTGTCTTTGTCACTGGCGCGATCGTTCAAGACTGCGTCGCCGTCGCCGCTTATCCTTCGCTGGACGGCCACGAGCAGGAGCTTTCCATGTTCTTCACGTTGAACGGCGAACGCGCCGACATCCCCGTCGACTGGGTCGATGAGTCCCTGCTTTTCATCCTGCGCGAACCCTTCGGGCTGATGGGGGCGAAATTCGGATGCGGGGCCGGTCTCTGCGGGGCCTGCACGGTGATCGTGGACGGCGTCGCGACGCGGTCCTGCACAATGCGGGCGGGCGACGCGGAGGGCCTCGCGGTGCGGACCATCGAGGGGCTATCCGACGGCGACCGGCTTCATCCGGTCCAGCAGGCCTGGCTCGACGTCGCCGTTCCACAGTGCGGCTATTGCCAGGCTGGGCAGATCATGGCGGCGGTGGCGCTGCTGGAGCAGGCGCCGCGACCCACCACCGACGACATCAATGCGGCGATGAACGGCAACCTGTGCCGGTGCGGCGCCTACGCGCGCATCCGCGCCGCCATCGCCCGGGCGGCAGAGGCCGCGTGATGCGGCGACGCACGTTTCTGGCTGCCGGAGCCGGCGGCCTCGTAGCGCTGGTCGGCGCCGGTGCGGCGGTCTGGAGCCGGGTTCCCGTGATCCCGAAGCGACCCGCGCCGGATCCGGCGACGGCGCTGGGCTGGATCGCCTATCGCGACGCGCGGTTCACGCTGACGCTGCCGCGTGCCGAAATGGGGCAGAACATCGCCACCGCGCTGAAGCAGATCGCCTGCGCCGAACTGGGGGCCGACTGGCACGCGGTCGAGGTCCGGCTGCACGACACGCGCATAGCCCGGGTCAAGGCGACGGTCGGCAGCGAGTCGGTGATGCTGTTCGCGGAACCCCTCGCCCAGGCCTGCGCCGCCCTGCGCGACGCTCTGGCTGCGGGACGCACCGGGGGATCAGTCGCCGTCTCGCCGCGACCAGTTTCCGAGTTGCGAGCGTTCCGGCCCGGCGATCTGATCGGCGCCTCGCCTGAGATCGTGCAAGGCCGCGAGATCGTGACCGGCGCGCCGCTCTATGCTGCGGACTGGGGCGTGCCGGGAATGCTTTTTGGCCGCGTCCTCCGCGCCCCGGCATCGGTGGAGCTTTCTTCGCGCCCGGCACGCTGGAATCTTGAGGCCGCGGGCGCGGTGCCCGGCTTCGTCGCCGTGGTTGAGGATTGCGGCCCTGCTATCGGAAACGCGCAGGGCCTGGGCATCGTGGCGCGACGCCCGGGCCTCCTGGACGCGATCGCTGCGGCGCTGGCGGTGGAGTGGGACATCGCTGGCGCCCATCCGGTTTCTGATATCGCCCGAGTCGTCGACATCGACTCCCGTCTGGGGGCCGGGCCGCTGCCGCATCGTGTGCTGGACGGCTCACCCAAGGACGGGCCCTGGGATGTCGATCTGCGCCTTGACGTGCCCATGGCCGCACACGCTCCCATTGAGCCGCGCGCGGCGGTGGCAGCCTGGCGGGACGGCGCGCTGTCGGTCCGGACCGGGACACAGGACGCATTCTACGTCCGCGACTTCCTTGCGGATGCCTTCGGGATAGGGCTTGAGGCTGTTACGGTGCACTCCTGCCGGATCGGCGGGGGCTTCGGTGGCAAGACGCTCTGCACCGTCGAGGCCGAGGCGGCGGCCCTGGCACGGGCCGCAGGCGGGCCAGTCAAGGTTCAGTGGACCCGCGCGCAGGAGTTCGCGCTGGGCTTTCACCGGCTGCCCTCGTCGCATCGTGTCAGAGTGCGGGTGCGTGACGGTCAGATAACCGACTGGGACCATGCGCAGGTGTCCTCGCATATCCTGTTCACGGCGGCGGCGGTGCCTGCATGGATGCAGCGGGGAACGGACGCCTTCGCAGGCGACGGCGGCGTCGCGCGGGGCATGGCGGCGCCCTATCGGCTCGGCCGGGCGCGGGCATCCTATGACGCTGTTCGGCTGCCGGTGCATACCGGGCCGTGGCGGGGACTCGGCGCCGGGCCGAACGCGTTGGCCATCGAGAGCGCCATCGACGAGGCGGCACAGGCGGCAGGCGCGGACCCGCTGGTGTTCCGTCTGGCCCATGTGGCAGACGCGCACCTTGCTACGGTACTGACGCGGGTGGGTGAGCTTGCGCGCTGGGGTGCGCCGGCGACGGCTGCAGAAGGCCAGCGGGTCGGTCGGGGCTTCGCATGCGGCATCTACAAGAAAACAAGCTATGCCGCCGCGATCGCGGATGTAGCGGTCGATGCAAACGGCCGGACGTGCGTGACGCGGCTATGGTGCGCACATGACTGCGGACTGGTCATCAACCCCGATCAGGTGCGGGCGCAGTGCGAGGGTAACCTGGTGTGGAGCATCGGCATGGTGCTGCTCGACTCGCTGCCAATCGATGGCGGACACGTCACCCCCGAGACTTTCGCCGATGCGCCGATCCCGCGCCTAACCGACGTTCCGCCGATCACGGTCGAGTTGATCGCAAGCGAGCGCCCCCCATCCGGCGCTGGCGAGACGGCGATCGTCGCCGGACCCGGCGCCATCGCTAACGCCGTCCGAGCCGCGACCGGGCGCAGCCCAGTGCGCTTTCCTCTCCGCCCGGAGGAGTTTGCGGCATGAACGCACGAGACGTCCCGCAACGCCCGCGCCGACGACGACGCCGGGTGCGACCGCCTTTCCGCTACCCGAAACATCCTGCAAGCATCGGACCTGTTCTGGAGGATCCCGAGGGCGTGGAATGACAGGTCACAAGATCGCGGGCGACTTCGCATCCGCAGCGATGATGCGCCTTGTCGCTGCGGGACTAGCGCGGCAAGGCTTCGCAGTCTCGCTGCCGCCAGTGGCGGGCGCGTACGTGCCACAATCACAGAAGCGCCACGTGCTCGAGGCGATCCTGTCCTCCCATGGCCCGGGCGCGATCCTCGCCATCGCAGACGCCGCCCGGCACATGCCGCCCGAACCCGTGGCTCAGGCGCTGGTCCGCGCGCGGGACATCGCGGATCTGCTCGACCGCTGGCATCGCGTAGAGCGGTTCAGTCATGCCCGGCACACGGTCGAGACCGAGCGCGTCAGCGGGGACGGGTACCGGCTGAACCACCGAGCGCGCGATGACGGCCCCCCGCCGAGTGTCGCCGAAAGCCTGCTGGTCATAGGGCTTCTGACGGTTCTCGCGGAAATGGTGGGATCGGCATTCGTCACGCTAACGAGCGAGGCGGGCGACGTCTGGCGTGAGAACGGTCAGTGGCGGCGGGAGCTCTCCTCCCTCGATGTCACCTCCGTGATCCTTACGGCGCGGTCTGTCCCCGTGACGGCGCCCCGGCCAGAGTTCGACGTGTCTGATGATCCCTTCGAAAAGCTCAGGGACCGTTTGACGGCGGATCCGGTGCGCCGCTGGACAGTCATGGACATCTCGGCAGAACTGGGCACGACGCCCCGCACACTCCAGCGGCGTCTGGCCCGGCGGTCGGTGTCCTTCTCCCGACTCGTGGCTGATGCGCGGTTGCAGGTAGCCGCGTCGCATCTGTGCGATCCCCAAGGCGCTGGCCTCGCGGAGATCGGGTTCCTGGCGGGGTATTCGGACCAGGCTCGCTTCTCCCGGTCGTTTCAGCAAGCAGTCGGAACGACACCGAAGGCATTCCGTGTGAACTTTGGCCCGCGGGTAACGAGGAGTTGATGTCGGACCCGGTCCTTCCGGCCGGTCGTCTGGCGCCGCATATCTCGTGACCGCCAGTTCGATCGCCGCGCTGTTCCCCCGCGATCAACACCGCCGAGCTATTGTTCCTCCGGCGGCTTCAAGCCGCGGAACTGGAGCATAAGGAGCAGATCGTAGACGATCTTGAGGGTACCGCAGATCAGCAGCGGCAGGATCTGGAACGAGCCTGCAAAGAGGGCTCCGGCGATCGCCGGGCTTACCGCCGCCGCAAGGCTGCGCGGCACGGAGGTGAAGCTCGCGGCGGCCGGTCGCTCCGCCTCGGTGACCACCGCCATGACGTAGGACGACCGCGTCGGCACATCCATCTGCGAGAGCGCCGCGCGCACGAGCAGCAGCGTCAGCGCAAGCGAGAGGCTCGGCGCGAACGCCGCCAGGATCAGGCAGATGCTCGACGGGATGTGCGTGAACACCATGGTGTTGATCAGACCGATGCGGCGGGAAAGCCATGCCGCGACCGGGAAGGAAAAGGCGGAAAGAACCCCCGACCAGAAGAAGAACAGGCTCGCGGCGCTCAACGACAAATCGAAGCGCTCGAAGAGCCAGAGCGCCAGCAGCGACTGGACGACAAAGCCGCCGGCAAAAGCGTCGAGGCTGAAGAGCGCCGCGAGCTTGTAGACGATGTGCCGCGATGGCCCGAGGGCGCCGGCGGGTTCCGCGCTCGCGCGTGGCGGAAGTCGGGGAATCCTAGAGTAGAGCAGACAACCGGCGACGCCGAGCAGGGCGTAGAGCACGAACATCACCTTGATCGCCGTCAGCTGCTCGACACCCGCGGCCGACAGATACTGCGGCGAGGCCGCGGCGAGGGCTCCGAAGGCGGCGCTCAGAGCGCCGATGAGGCTGTAGCGCGCAAACATCCCCGTCCGGCGGCGATCGGACACCTCGTTGCTCAGCACCGCATGCTCGAGCGGCACGAACACGCTGACGCTGCCCGCCGATGGGTTGATCGTGCCCGCAAACGCGACAACCAGCAGCAGGGCGAAATCGTGGACGATCGCGAAGGCGACGCCGGTCGCAGTCATCAGGCTGGCGCCTGCGAGCAGCAGCCGTTGTCGATCGTGGCGTGAACCGATGAGCCCGATGCCCAGCGTCAGCACGGCCGAGCCGAGCAGCGCCGCGGTGGCGATCGCGCCGATCTCGAGCGGCGAGAAGCCGAGCGCGATCAGGTAGACGGGAAGCAGGATCGCAACAAACCCGTCGCCGAAGTCGCGCAGTGCCCGGGCCGCCAGCAGGTAGGCGATGGCGCGGGAGCGCGCGATGTCGGCGGTGCTGAGCGCTGTCCCGTCGCCCTGCATCGGGTTACCACTCTCCCTTGTTCCGCTCCACGCCATGCGACACGGCGCCCGACCTGCACTCATACCTGCTTCGCAGGTGCAACGCCTACACGCGCCAGAACGGCTTGCTCACTTCCGTAAGGATAGCGCCCCGCGTCAGGCCGATGTCGCGCAGCAGGTGATCGTCGAGCGCCGCGAGCGTGTGCCGCTGCCGGCGGCGCTCGGACAAAGCCAGCACGGCATGCGCGGCCCGGCGGAGCATTGCCAAGCCTGTGTGGTGGCGGGTGCGGCGGTCAACGAGGTGCTCGCCAGCACCGCTGACGCCAAAGGTCGAGATCATAGCCATCCTCCTGTCATTGCCCGCAGGCCGGTCGGTCGGAGGCTCTCCATAGGTTGGCAACGCGCTTGCCCGCAAAGC
>JANOEW010000262.1:0-2283 GCA_031413475.1 Amaricoccus sp. | reverse complement strand
CGGCGATCAGGTCGCTGCCGAAGCTGCAGCACACACAGCCCCCGGCCAGGCGCAGCAGCTCGCCTTCACGCTTCCGCAACTGGGAGAAGGAAGACTACGGCATCCCTGCAGAAGAGATGTTGCTCGACCGGGCGCAGCTTCTGGGCCTGACCGGCGCAGAGATGACGGTGCTGGTTGGCGGGCTTCGGGTGCTTGGCGTCAACCATGGCGACTCCAAGCATGGCGTATTCACCCAGCGCGAAGGGCAGCTGACCACCGACTTCTTCCAGACGATCACCGACATGGACTACAAGTGGGTCTCGGTCGCGGGAGACGGCACATTCCAGTTGCAGGACCGCGCCACCGGCGAGGTCAAGTACACGGCGACACGTGCTGACCTCGTGTTCGGGTGGAGCTCGATCCTGCGGGCCTTCGCCGAGGTCTATGCCCAGGACGACAACGAGACGAAATTCGTGCGGGACTTCGTCGCCGCATGGACGAAGGTGATGAACGCCGACCGCTTCGACCTTGTAGCTTGAGTAAGTGACGGTTCGGGCAGGCCGGAGCCCGCCCGAACCGCGTTACGGCACTGTCACGTTAACCCGGTGCCTTCTGGACCATCGCAGGGTAGGATGCGTCATGAGCACCCTTTCCTACGCCCGCCACAGTTTCCCGCCCGCGATCATCCAGCACGCGGTCTGGCTCTATTTCCGGTTCGCCCTGAGCTATCGCGATGTCGAGGACCTGCTCGCCGAGCGCGGCATCGATGCCTCCTATGAGACGGTGCGCCGGTGGGCGCTAAAGTTCGTCCGGGCCCTGGGCGCCGGAAAAAAATGCGTCCGGGGAGACGATCGTCCTCCCGCTCGACGCCGCCCGCCGGCCCGGCGTCGTGTTCAGGAACAGGCTCTGGCTGATGGGCGGCGACTGCTGCGACCCCGACGCGCCCGGTTCGTCGGTCGGCTATTACGACTTCCAGGCGACCGCCTGGCAGGAGATCGGCGGCGACGACCCGCGCCGCTGGCCGAAGGAAATGGCCGAAAGGATGGGCCATGCGGTTGTGGCGCTGCCCGAGCGCGACCGCGTCTGGGTCATGGGCGGCTGGAGCCAGAACGGCGGGACATGCGACGACATCTGGGAGTTCGACGGCAGCACGTGGACCATGCAGAAGGCGCGGTGCGAAGCGTGCCTGTGCGGGGCCACCGCGACGAAGGAGGAGGTATGGCGCGTCGGCGGTTTCCTTGACCCTGGCGGCAAGGCGACCGCCACCGCCATGCTTTACGACCGGAACAACGCACCGGTCGAGGTCGGCGTGAAGATCGCATCGGGACGACAGTATTGCGCGAGCGCCCTGTTCGTCCTCGGCGGGAGCGACCTGCCCAGCGGCGTCGGCACCTTCTTCGAAAGCGCGTCGCGGAGCTACAAGCATGTGATGTTCTTCTTTAGCAAGGAGCGGCACGCGAACATCGAGGTGAGCACCGCGAAGGGATCGAGCGCCCAGGGCGTCTTTCTGCCCCACGACTACTACCACATACAGGCCGCGGTGTTTCAGGGCTCCGCGTTCCTGCGCACGCTGCGGCCCGACCGCAACGAAGCGGGTTCGCGGCTGGTGAGCTATCTCGTCAGGGTGGAGAAATGACAATGTTCGCGTGTAGGCATTTCCTCGCCCCGTCGCTCGTCCTCTGCGGCCTCATCGCCGTGGCGACAGCGCCGGCGCCGGCGGCGGCCGACATCATTCCGGTGTTCACGAGCGCCGTGGTCGCCGACGAGGTAACCCCGAAGGGACCCGTCCTGCGGATCGCTGCGAACGATACCAACAAGCCGACCGCCACGGCCGACCTCGCGTTCCGCCTCGCCCCGCTGCCCTCCGACATCCGGCTCGCGAGTTGCGGCCTTCGCGTCGTGCTGGCGGAGGGCGGGCAAGCCGGCCGCGACAACGGGGTGCTGCTGCAACTCTTCGACAGCGCCGCGCCCGCCGCCCGGGATCGACCGATCGCCGCGATCCGGGTGCCTCCGGGAAGGCAGAAGGACACCGCCGTCATCCTGCGCAGCGGCGACCTCTGCACCGCGCTCGAGACGCCTTTGCGTCGCCAGGGACCCAGCGGGACCGCCGATCTCGCGCGTTTCCGCCTGCTGACCAACATTCGCGACGGCGAGCTCCAGCTTGCGCTGAATGCCGCGCAATCACCATGGCGACGGGGCCTATCCAGTGCCCGGCGGGCGCCTCGGCCGGATGCTCCGCCTTGGCGGGATGACCTCCGGCGTCTTGGGCGACATGGTTGCGAGTGGGGTCCGCCAGTTGGCGCA